>CAJUBG010000048.1 GCA_910584575.1 uncultured Dorea sp. | reverse complement strand
TTTTTGACGGTGTAACCATGAATACCCTGCCTTGCCCCCGAAAACGCCAAAATAGGGGCACTGTGGTGCGTAGGGTGGCATTAAATAACAGTGTATGCAAGTCCATAGAGGACAGGGACAAAACAATTAAGAACCGTGATGAGTACGGACATTGGGAAATGGATACCGTGGTTTCTGGGAAAGGCGGAAAAGGTGCGCTATTAGTTCTAACGGAACGAATGACACGGGAAGAAGAAATATACAAAATAGACGCAAAGTCAATCAAAGAGGTATGTACCCGACTTGACAGCATTGAAATATCGTTAGGCCATTCAGCTTTCAAAGAGAGATATAAAACAATCACCTGTGATAATGGGGTGGAATTCTTAGATTCTGAATGGATAGAAACATCACTCGGAACAAATAAGCTACGGACGGAATTATACTACTGCCATCCATATTGTAGTAGTGAAAGAGGGAGTAACGAAAACGCCAATCGGCTAATAAGGCGTTGGATACCTAAAGGTACGGATATATCCCAATATGATGAAGAATACATAAGTGCCGTACAAGAATGGATGAACAACTACCCCCGTGCAATATTTGAAGGATTATCAGCAAACGACATAGTACAGTCACAGAAAAGCCAAAAAACCCCTGCCCTTTAAATAAAGCTAAATTTATTACTGTTTTGCGGGGAAAACCAAAACGGAAAGAAAAAGTAAATCCGCGTCTTGCTTCAAGGTGTGCCAAGGGGCACACCTTGTCACCATGCACAAAAAGGGCTATATAAAATTGTGCAAGATGTAGAAAATCCCTAAAAGTGATTAAAATTCTAGTTTCTTCTTGACTTTTTTAAAAATCCAGAAAAATCTTGAACTCAGACTAAGCCAGCTTCGCCTTAGCCGCCTCTGCCAGTGCAGTAAATCCAGCCGCGTCATTGACTGCCATCTCAGCTAACATCTTCCTGTTCATATCAACATTAGCCAGCTTAAGCCCGTGCATGAACTTGCTGTATGACAGTCCATTGAGCCTTGCAGCCGCATTGATACGCGCGATCCATAACTGGCGCATCTGGCGCTTGCGCTGCTTTCTTCCCGCATAGGAAGATGTAAGCGCTCTCATGACAGACTGCTTTGCCACTCTGTACTGCTTGGAACGTGCACCCCTATATCCTTTTGCTAATTTTAAAACTCTGTTATGCTTCTTTCTAGCGTTCATTCCGCCTTTAATTCTTGCCATGTCTTATTTCCTCCTTCAATACTTTACTCCGTCTCTTACAGATACGGTAATACCTTCTTCATGTTCTTTACATTTGTTTCATCAGTAATGATTGATTTTCTAAGATTCCTCTTTCTCTTTGCAGACTTCTTAGTTAAGATATGGCTCTTGTACGCTTTATTTCTTTTTAACTTTCCTGTACCTGTCTTTTTGAAGCGCTTTGCAGCGGCTCTATTTGTCTTGATCTTTGGCATGATTATTTCCTCCTTGATTTGTAAATATATTTTTAACGTTTTTCAGTTAAAACCATACTCATGCTTCGGCCTTCCAACTTCGGCTGTTTCTCCACGACGGCAATATCCTTGAGCAGTTCTGCAAAATCATCCAGAATATGCTTGCTCTGCTGTACATGCGCCATCTCGCGGCCTCTGAAACGCAGGGTAATCTTTACCTTGTTCCCCTTGCTGATAAACTTTTTCGCGTTGTTGACCTTGGTGTTCAGGTCATTCGTGTCAATATTGGGTGAAAGACGCACTTCCTTCACTTCAACGGTCTTCTGCTTCTTCTTCGCCTCTTTTTCTTTTCTTGCAAGCTCATATCTGTACTTACCGTAATCGATAATCTTGCATACCGGCGGCTGAGCCTTTGGCGCGATCTTCACAAGATCTAATTCTGCTTCCTGAGCCAGTCTCATTGCCTCTTTAATCGGCATGATTCCTATCTGCTCTCCATTTTCTCCAATTAATCTTACTTCCTTGTCTCTGATCTGCCCGTTAATCATTAAATCGCTAATTGTCTTGCACCCCCATCATAAAAATATAAATAAAAATAAGTGAATAGAATTCAGACTATCCACTTAACATATCTGTATAACAGGCTTTCCAATATTACGATATAACATCAATAATAATGACCTTAATACTCAATATCAAACCGATAGTCACCCGATTGTGCTATGGTGAGAGTGGATACTCTACTTTCTTTTTTGCCTCACGCATGTATTAATTTAACATATGTACTCTGTGATGTCAATAGCTGTTTGATTATTTTATTCAAATACCGGCTTCATCATCCCCCAAGCAACTGGCGCAAAACCTTAATCTTCTCCCTCCCCACCGGAAGGATCTCCTTGTCATACCCCTCCATCTTAATAGCAAAGCTGTTATTTTTCCACAAAAACAACTCCTTCACCTTGCTCAGATTAACCAGAAAACTTTTCTGACTCCGAAAGAAGCCCATATCGCACAGCCTTTTCTCGAACTCCCCGATGGTCTTTCCCTCAAAATAATCCTCCCCCACCGTATGAATCATGCACCCTCGGTTATAGGTCTCTATGTAGACAATGTCCTCCACCTCTTTAAAAATCGTTTTCCCCTCCGTATTGATTGCAATCCGCCGCACGCCCTCCAAAACTTTTTCTGCTTTCTTCGCTTTGCATTTTTTCAGCATCTTTTGAAGCCGTCTCTTGTCAAAGGGCTTCATAATGTAATCCTCTACCTCCAGTTCAAACGCTTTCACGGCATACTCTGAATAAGCCGTCACAAACACGATCTTCATATCCGGCTGCATATTTTTAAGCGCATTCACAAGCACCGTCCCGTTAATATCTCCCAGATTGATATCCAGGAAAAATAAATCATAACCTGTCTCTCCCGCCATCTCAAGCGCCTGCGCGCCACTCTCCCCCTCGTCAATCTGCGCCTCCGGCAGAAGCTCGGATAACTGGTGCTTCAATTCACTCCTTGCCGGCCTCTCGTCGTCGATTACTGCGATTCTCATTTTCCCTTCCTCCCTCCTGTAAAGTATTAGCTTATTATCTCCTGACTCCAAACTCAGCCGTAAAACAAAGCTCTACGCAAGTCCCCTCTTTTGAACTGGTAATCCGAAGTCCGTTATCCTCCCCGTAGATACTTTTCATCCGCTTATGCACGTTGCTAAGCCCTACACTGTTTCCAATCGGCTGCCCGTTCATCAGCTTCTTAAGAACCTCGTCCGGCATTCCTTTCCCCTCGTCGCAGATGCGAACCCTGCATCCCTTGGCCTCCTTCCCGGCACAAATCTTTACAATCCGCCTTCCCTCCCGATTCATTCCATAACGCACGGCATTTTCCACAATAGGCTGAAGAATCAGAGTGGGTATCTCAAGCTCTATCTCCTCTGGAACATCATAGGTAATAATAAGCTTCTCCTCAAATCTTGCCTTCTCAAGCTCAAGATAGTCACGCACATGCTCCATCTCCTCCTCAAAAGGAACCATATACGCCTCACTGTTCAGATTATATCGGAAATAATTGGCGAGAATAATCAAAAGCTCTCTCGCCCGATTTGGATTCTCCCGACAGACACAGGAAACCGTATTCAAGGCATTAAACAAGAAATGGGGATTCACCTGGAACTGCAATGCCTTGAACTCTGCCTTCTGCCTCATATCCTTCTGCCGTTCAAGCTCAAAGAGCGCAAGCTGATATGAACTTAAATCCACCAGATGCTGGTGAAGCTCTAGCTCGCTTTTGCGAAACACCCACTGTTTTTTCACCCAGACGATAAGGCACCCTGCCGCCTGGTCCCGTATCATAAAAGGCGCAGCAATCAAAGAATATTCCTTCATCCACTCGTACCACGGACTCGCAATCGGCACCTGGGACATTGTTTCCATCCTTCCTGAAGCCATCACCCGTACCCCAATTTCAGGTATCTCCTCTCCTATCCGAAAATCCTTTTCTGCCTCCTTCTGCCTGCACGCTATAATCTCACTCCTGTTTGCGATGATGACCCCCGCCCAGTCCGTCTCCTCCAGTATGGTTTCGGCAAATTTCTCCATATTTCCACTGTCCTCAATCCCATTTACAAGCAGCGGCAGGCATTTGCGCACAAGTCCTGAAGCCTGCTGCAGTTGGCGGCTTCGCTCAATATCCTGCTGGATAAACACATGATTAAAGCTGGAAATGAAAATCAGGATTCCGCTGGCATTCAAAAGAATCATGGGAAGCGAAATCTCCAGAATCGTATTCAGCGCCATCTGCACCGGAACGGTAAACCGAAGAAGGCACACCATGTCGCACACCTCCGCAAAACAGGCCAAGAGAAACAAATCCTGGTATTTCCATTTGCCCCTCTGAAAATAGGGATAGAAGCCGCCGCCTAAAAGCCCGAACATCATGGTGGAGAAGGCGGACGCCATGGCAAATGCCTGGGGCGAGGAAAACAGGTATACATAAATAGCGCCGATTAAAGACGCATACAGCCCCACGATAGGCCCTCCCAAAAGTCCTGCCGCCATAGCGCCGATCACCCGTGTATTCAAGCTATATGAGCCGATATCAATTCCCGTGTAGGTTGACAGCACCACCATTCCGCCGAAGATGACCGACAGAAACGCCTGGCTTCTGAGGCTTCGCCTTTCCTGAAGGATGAGCTTCTGGATGATTCTGAATTTGGAGATTAAGTTTGCAATCAGCACCAGAAGCGCGATATTCAAAATCAATTCAAACACCAGCCTGTTTCCCTGCATATCCTGCCCTCCCTTATTTGACGGAACACTCCTCAAACATCACAACCATCAGTCATTTATAATCTAACACGAACGCAGCCACAATGTCCAGCATAGAATCTGTGATACTAACGTTTACGGCACCAAAAAGGGCCTCCGGCTATCTCTGTCAATATCCGGAGACCCTTTCCTGGAATCTTTCGACCCCTTAAGAGAGTTATGTATGTTCAAATAGTAATTTGAAACCTTAATTATATGAGACTTCCTTCTTCTCATTGTACACGTCGCGGTCCAGCTCGCCCAGTTTGCTTGCAACCAGCATACCAACCATAACATCCACGTCTACGTTCATCAGTGTACGGAACATTCCCGCGAACCAGTCAATACCAATCAGCACCGCGATACTCTCCAGCGGCAGTCCCAGTGAAGACGCCAGGAAGGTGTACACAATCACAGAGCCGCCAGGCACAGAGATGGTTCCCATACACATCAGGCAGGACAGAAGAATCGCCATTCCCATCTGGTAAACCGTCATCTGGATACCCGTAGACTGCGCCATGAAAAAGATTGCCGCTACGTAGCACTGTGCAGCGCCGCAGCTATTCATGGACATGGTAATCGGTCCGGTAAAGTCGGCCACCTTACGGCTGATACCAAATTTAGTCACGGCATCCTCCATCTTGGTCGGAAGACAGATTGCGCCGGAGGTGGTGGTCACAGCCATAATGGACATCTTGGCAAATTTCTTCGGCATCTTAGCCGGATTGACCTTACACATCGCTGCTGTAAACGGCCCGAACAGCAAGAACTGTATTGCATCGCCAATCAAAAGCACGCCCAAGAACTTCATCATCGGGATGATAACCTTAAGCCCTGTTGAACCGGCCACATTTGCCAGCAGGCAGAAGATACCAATTGGCGCTATATGCATAACCGTCTTAATAATGTTGGTAATAATGGTATTAAGACCTGTCACCCACTCTACCATGTTGCGGTTTCCACTCTGTTTTGTGTATGCACCCATGGCCACGCCGAAGAACAGTGAGAACACGATACATGGAACCATTGCGCTCTCTGCCATAGAGCCGATAATGTTGGTGGGTACAAAGCCCAACAGCGTTTCCTGCAGGGAGGCAGATTCTACCGCTGCATTTGCCACATCCTCAGCGCTTGCAATCTCGATTCCCACACCTGGCTTAAACAGCATTGACAGCGCCACGCCGAAGCCTGCGGAAATTACGGTAAACGCAATAATCCACTTAAAGGTGTGGAAGCCCATCTTTCCTACGTCCTGCCCGTCGCCGCTTCCCACAGCCGCCGCTACTGCGGACATAACCAGAAGTACAACAGACATCTGGATCAGCCGGATAAAAATATCACCTATAAATTTCAGATTCGCCGCCCACGGCCCAATGATGGTGCCAAACAGAATACCGCCAACCGTCGCAATCAAAATCTGTGTCGTAAGAGATACCGAAAATCCCTTTTTCTTTTCTTCCATTTGTTATCCCTCGCTCTTTTTCTCTTTTTCTCACTACAATTTCAAGATGGCCATCTCTTTTCTATGAGCATATTTTACCCCGTTCTGAAAAAGAATCAATAGTTCCTGCTTAAAATGTGGTTTTTTCTGTTTTAAATGTAATTTTCCCTGTTTAAAAAATATTCTTGAAAATATTGTCCGTTCATGTAATAATAGAGCATAATCTGTTTTGGGAATGAAATGTAGATTGAGGAGGTTATTACATGAAAGACAGAAGTAATTTTTCTAACAAGCTTGGGTTCGTTCTTGCCGCCGCAGGTTCAGCAGTCGGACTCGGCAATATCTGGAGGTTCCCCTACCTTGCCGCCCAGTACGGCGGAGGCACGTTCCTTCTGATTTATCTGATTCTCGCAGTCACCTTTGGTTTTACACTGATGATTGCAGAGATCGCACTGGGACGAAAGACAGGCTTAAGCGCCATCGGCGCATTCCAGTCATTAGACAAGCGTTTTAACTTTTTGGGGATTCTTGCCGTCATTGTTCCGGTCATCATCTTCCCTTACTATTCCGTCATCGGCGGATGGGTGGTGAAATATTTTACCGTATTCATCACAGGAGGAGTGAAAAACTCCGCCGGAGATACTTATTTTACAGACTTCATAAGCGGCACAGGCGAACCTATTGGTTGGTTCTTTCTCTTTTTGGCGTTTACGGCCATCGTCGTACTTTGCGGCGTAGAAAAAGGAATCGAGAAGGTCAGCAAGATTATGATGCCAATCTTAGTCGTGCTTACCATTATTATTTCCGTGTACGGGCTGACGCTTAAAGGCTCTATGGAAGGGCTGATTTACTACATCAAGCCTCATATGGCGGATGTATCCGTGAAAACGATTCTGGCGGCAATGGGACAGCTTTTTTACTCCATGTCTCTTGCCATGGGTATCATGATTACTTACGGTTCTTATATGAAGAAAAGCGACAGCCTTGAAAGCTCTGTCCGACAGATCGAGCTGTTCGACACAGGAATCGCATTCCTTGCCGGATTGATGATCATCCCCGCAGTATTCGCATTTTCAGGGGGCGACCGTTCTGCCTTAAACGCCGGCCCCGGACTTATGTTCATGACGCTTCCGAAGGTATTTGCAAGCATGAAATTCGGCGGCTTTATTGGAACCATTTTCTTCCTGTTGGTGTTCTTCGCGGCCCTGACCTCCGCAATTTCCCTGATGGAAACTATTGTTTCCGTATTCATGGATAAATTCGGATGGAAACGCCGGTTTACCGGTATTTTTGTGGCAATACTGGCTCTGGTTATGGGAATTCCGTCCTCCCTTGGGTTCGGACCTCTGGGCTTCATAAGCTGGAACGGCATGTCCATCCTTGACATCATGGACTTTACAAGCAACAGCGTACTGATGCCTATCGTCGCCCTCTTTACCTGTATCTTTGTAGGCTTCATCATCAAGCCAAAGGCCATTGCCGACGAGGTAAAAGAGACAGACGGGACTTTCAAGGCAGAAGGCATGTTCAATGTTATGATTAAATGGGTTGCGCCGCTTTTCCTGATCATCATATTAATCAGCTCTGTCGCAAGCGGACTTGGATTATTCAAGCTGTAATTTTTATAAGATTTTAGATTTTAGAAGGGAATAAAAAGCCATGGGGCTTAGAAAATGGAATGTGTTCCTTGCAGTAGTCGATTCCGGCAGTTATACGAAGGCAGGAGAAGAACTGGGTTACACACAGGCGGGTATTACCCAGATGATGAAATCTCTCGAAAAAGAAGTTGGATTTCCTCTGTTCCACAAAGGGCACCAGGGAGTATCGCTGACTAAGGAGGGAGTTGCTCTCCTTCCCGCCATCCGGTATCTCCTTGCCGCCAATGAATCCTTAAACCAGGAGATTTCTTTTCTGACAGGGGTTCGTACAGGGACATTGAAGATTGGGACTTACACCAGTTGTTCGATCCACTGGATTCCCGGAATCATCCAGACATTCCGGAAAGAATATCCGGGAATCCATTTTGATATCTCGGAGGGAAATGAAGCCGAGCTTTCTGACTGGATTCGCGACCATAAGGTGGATATCGCATTTACCAGCTATCAGAACAGTTCTTCTTATCATTTTATCCACCTGTATGACGACCCGATGCTTGCGGTGATGCCGAAAGGCCATCCTCTTGCCGCATATGACGAGGTTCCCATTGAATTATTTGAAAGCTCTGCTTTCGTGGTATCCGATTACACTTATTTGAACGACGTCCACCGGATTCTTAAGACCGCAGGCGTAACGCCGGACATTAAATATACGTCCCACAATGACTACTCTATCCTGTCCATGGTTGAGCACAATCTTGGTATTAGTATTCTGCCGGAATTAATCCTTCGGGGAAAGACCGGAAACTTCGAGGCGCGTCCTCTTAAGCCATACGCCCTTCGCAGGCTTGGAATGGCGGTTGCTTCATCTTCGGACATGTCGCCGGCTATGAAGATTTTTATCGAATATGCGAAGAATTATCTAAAATAATTTTTTATAAAAAAAGAAAAAACGGGCATAATAAGTCTTGATATCCATGTTTGAATATTAGGAGGAAAGATTATGCCAGAATTAAGATGTACTGTACAGACATGTACCCACAACAAGAATTTCTACTGTGACCTTGACGGAATCGTAGTAGGCGGTAACTCTGCCAAGCGTGCCGAGGAAACCTGCTGTGACAGCTTTGAGGAGCGCAAAGGCGATTCATACAGCAATGTGACCGGCGAGGCGTCCCCTACAAGTACCATTGACTGTAAAGCTACTGACTGCACGTACAATGACGACTGCAAGTGCCATGCAGGAAAAATCAGCGTGGAGGGAAGCAGCGCCTGCCACTGTGAGCAGACAGAGTGTGCGACGTTTACCTGCGGCTGCAAATAGCTGCAAAAAAAGACGAGTAAGAAGCCATTGCTTTTTGCTCGTCTTTTTTATATCCCGTTTTTGTGATTGACGCAAATATACCCCGATAGTATAATGATATTATCCGCAAAGATGAGAGGTAATAACATGAGCACCAAAAAAAACAAAAACGATTCATCTGATCAGGCAGATATGGACTTGCTGACAGAACGGCAGGCACATTATTTCAGCCGCCCCAGTCTCGGCAAGGGAGGCCCGTCAAAGCTGCGCCAGCAGTTCAGCCGCGGCATGACTTTTTTCCTGGTGATTGCCGCCAGCATTATCTTCTATTTTGCCCTGCTTCGCCTTACGAACATTTCCAAGGTATTCCAGGAGGTATTCGGAGTTTTAAAACCTGTGATTTACGGCTGCGTCCTTGCATACCTTCTCAATCCCATCGTAAAACAGGCTGATAAGTATCTGGTTCCGATTCTGAAAATAAAGTTTAAGAAGAATGGACAGGCAGAGAAGGTTTCCCGCGCAGTCGGGATTCTGGCCGCAGTCGTACTACTGGTGGTATTGATTGTTACACTGTGCAACCTGTTAATTCCGGAGTTATATTCCAGCATCCGCAACCTGGTGATTACCCTGCCAAGGCAGCTAGACGATCTGGTTTCTGAGTTAAGCGAAGTAAAGCTTGATGATTCCACCACCAGCACGCTGATTAAGACCGCCATCAAAGAAGGCACGGATATGCTCATGGACTGGCTGCGCACGGATCTCATGGCAAAGGCAAACGAGCTGATGTCAAACCTGACAGTGGGCGTTTTGAACATCGTAAGCGAGATATTCAACGCAGTCATCGGGTTGATTGTCTCCATCTATATTCTGTTCAGCAAGGAGACCTTTGTACGCCAGTCAAAGAAGTGTGTTTACGCGGTTCTCTCCGCCAGACATGCCAATATGGTACTCCATCTGACCACCAAGAGCAACGAGATTTTCGGCGGCTTCATTATCGGCAAATTAATCGATTCCGCAATTATCGGGGTTCTATGCTTTATCGGCCTGAACATCCTGAAGATGCCATATGTGATGCTGGTCAGCGTTATTGTAGGCGTTACCAACATCATCCCATTTTTCGGGCCATACATCGGCGCAGTACCAAGCACCATCCTGATTATGCTTGCCAATCCGATTCAAGGCGTATATTTTGTCATATTCATCCTGCTGCTACAACAGTTTGACGGCAACATCCTGGGACCAAAGATTCTCGGCAACTCCACAGGGTTATCCGCCTTCTGGGTCATTGTTGCAATCCTGCTGGGCGGAGGTCTATTTGGATTCGTGGGAATGGTTATGGGAGTTCCTACATTTGCCGTCCTCTACTACATTGTTCAGATGCTAGTGAACAGTCACCTGGAGAGAAAGAATCTTCCTACGGGTTCAGAATATTACGACACCATGAGTTATGTGGATGACGAGGGAACCTACTACCATTCAGACGGCGAGACACAGGCAAATGGACATAAGCCATGCCACACTTGTTCAGACAGTACAAAATAAAAAAGGGGAATCATACTATGCCAATCAGAGTTCAAAATAATCTGCCAGTAAAAGAGATACTGGAGAGTGAAAATATTTTCGTCATGGACGAGCACCGTGCTACCCACCAGGATATCCGTCCGATTAAAATTGGGCTGTTAAACCTGATGCCGCTTAAGGAGGACACAGAGCTTCAAATCCTGAGGTCACTGTCAAACACACCGCTTCAAGTGGACGTGTCCTTTGTCACGGTATCCACCCATGAGTCCAAGAATACGCCCACCAGCCATTTAAACCAGTTTTATCAGACATTTAACCAGATAAAAGAAGAAAAGTTTGACGGCTTTATCATCACCGGCGCGCCGGTAGAGCAGATGCCTTTTGAGGAGGTGGACTACTGGGAGGAATTAAAGGAAATCATGGAATGGAGTAAGACCCATGTGACCTCCACCCTTCACCTGTGTTGGGGCGCCCAGGCAGGAATCTACTATCATTACGGAATCGACAAGGTTCCCGTAGACCACAAGGTATTCGGAATCTTCCGGCACAAGGTAATGAACCGCAAGATTCCTCTAGTCCGCGGCTTTGACGATGTATTCCTCGCCCCCCACTCCCGCCATACAGAGGTGCCCATGGACAAGATTCGAGCTGAAAAACGGCTGACCGTACTGGCTGAATCCGAGGAGGCCGGACTGTTTCTCGCTATGGCCAAGGGGGGACGCCAGATCTTCGTCATGGGTCATCCGGAATATGACCGAGTGACACTGGACGGCGAATACAAGCGGGACTTGAAGAAGGGTCTGCCTATCGATATTCCGAAGAATTATTACACGGATGACAATCCAATGAATAAGCCGCTGCTTACCTGGCGGGCAACCGCTAATAACCTGTATACCAACTGGCTCAATTATTATGTGTACCAGGTAACGCCCTATGATTTGTATGGGACACCCTTCTAAAGTGTAGGAAACGCTGGCGGATTTTCCATCAAATCCGCCAACGTGATTCCGTCAAAATATTCATTCGTAAGCCTGTAAAACTCTGTCCACATGGGCAATGTTTTACAGCTTGAGGCGCGCTCACATTCATTCGTCTCACAGCTAAGACAGGCCACCGGTGCAAGCTTCCCCTCCGTAAGACGCAGAATGTCACCGATACGGTAACTGCCTGGCTCTGCCGCCAGGCGGTAACCGCCGCCTTTTCCCTGTAACCCTTCCAGCATCTTGTTTTTTGTCAGAACAGGAAGAATCCTTTCCAGATATTTTAATGAGATATTCTGTCTTTTAGCTACTTCTTTCATGGGAATGTAACCATTTCCATAATTCTCTGCCAGATCGAGCATTACCCGAAGCGCATATCTTCCCTTCGTTGAAATCATCATAATGATTCCCTCCTACTCTGCAAACAGAGACGTGGAAAGATATCTGTCTCCTGTGTCGGGCAGAAGTACAACGATTGTTTTACCTTCGTTTTCAGGACGCTTCGCAAGCTTTACCGCCGCAAATGCAGCCGCGCCGGAGGAGATACCTACAAGAACGCCCTCCTTCCTTCCAATCAGCCTTCCTGCCGCAAATGCGTCTTCGTCGGAGACGGGTATGATTTCATCATAGACTGCCGTATTCAGGACTTCGGGGACAAATCCTGCGCCAATCCCCTGAATCTTATGTGAGCCTGCCTCACCGGTGGAAAGTACGGCGGAGGCTGACGGTTCAACGGCAACAATCCTGACCCCAGGGTTCTTTGATTTCAGGTACTCGCCGACACCGGTTATGGTCCCGCCGGTTCCTACGCCCGCCACAAAGATATCCACCTTACCGTCCGTGTCCTCGTATATTTCAGGTCCGGTTCCCTCTCTGTGTGCCTTTGGATTGGCAGGATTCACAAACTGCCCTGCAAGGAAGCTGTCGGGAAGCTCATCAGCCAATTCCTTCGCTTTGGCGATGGCGCCTTTCATGCCCTCTGCGCCTTTGGTCAGTACCAGCTCTGCGCCATAGGCTTTCATAAGCTGACGGCGTTCCACGGACATTGTCTCAGGCATTACAATGATAACCCTATACCCCTTCGCGGCGGCAACAGCCGCAAGACCGATACCGGTATTGCCGGAGGTTGGCTCGATAATGACAGAACCAGGTCTTAAGCCTCCTGTTTTCTCAGCTTCTTCAATCATCACTTTTGCGATACGGTCTTTTACAGAGCCCGCCGGATTCAAGTATTCAAGCTTCGCAAGAAGCCTTGCCTTCAGGCTATATGCCTCCTCAATATGTGTCAACTCCAGAAGCGGCGTCCTGCCGATTAGCTGCTCGATGGACGTGTAAATATTTGACATAACATTACCTCCTCCTATTTTAATACCGCATCAAAGCCATTCTGCAGATCGGCAATGATATCATCTATATGCTCTGTACCGATAGAAAGCCGGATGGTATTAGGCTTGATTCCCTGGTCTTTAAGTTCTTCCTTTGTAAGCTGGCTGTGGGTCGTGGTCGCAGGATGGATGACCAGGCTTTTCACGTCGGCAACATTGGCAAGCAGCGAGAATATCTTCAAGCTGTCAATAAATTTGTGGGCTTCTTTTTCACCGCCCTTGATTTCAAATGTGAAGATAGAGCCGCCCCCATTGGGAAAGTATCTCTGATACAGTTCATACTCCGGATGGTTCGGTAAGGACGGATGGTTGACCTTCTCAACCTGGGGATGAGCCGCAAGGAATTCAACCACTTTTTCCGTATTTGCCACATGCCGTTCCAGCCGCAGGGACAAAGTCTCGATTCCCTGCAGGAGAAGAAATGCCGCAAACGGGGAAATCACCGCGCCTGTATCCCGAAGTAAAATCGCGCGGATATACGTTACAAACGCTGCCGGCCCCGCCGCTTCCACAAAGGATACGCCGTGATAGCTTGGATTAGGTTCAGCTATGGCCGGATATCTGCCGGAAGCCGCCCAGTTAAATCTGCCGGACTCTGCAATCATCCCGCCAAGGGTTGTACCGTGGCCTCCAAGAAACTTCGTGGCTGAATGTACGACGATATCTGCCCCGTGCTCAATGGGGCGGATCAGATACGGCGTACCGAAGGTATTATCTACCACCAGCGGCAGGCCATGCTTATGGGCAAGCTCTGCCAACGCGTCAATATCCGGAATATCACTGTTGGGATTGCCAAGCGTCTCAATGTAAATCCCCCTCGTGTTGTCCCTTATGGCTGCCTCCACCTCTGCAAGATTATGAATATCCACGAAGCTGGCTGTAATGCCGAATGCCGGAAGCGTATGTGCCAACAGGTTGTAGCTGCCGCCGTATATGGTCTTCTGTGCGACAAAGTGGCCGCCGTTCTGTCCAAGGGCTTCCAGCGTGTATGTAATCGCCGCCGCACCGGAGGCAAGAGCCAGCGCCGCCGATGCGCCCTCCAGCGCCGCCACACGCTTCTCTAACACCTCCTGGGTGGAGTTTGTCAGTCTGCCGTAGATATTGCCGGCGTCTGCAAGACCAAAGCGGGCCGCCGCATGGGCCGAATCTCTGAACACATAAGAGGTGGTCGCATAGATGGGAACTGCACGGGCGTCGGTTGTCGGGTCAGGCTTCTCCTGGCCTACATGGAGTTGTAATGTTTCAAATTTGTAATCAGGCATAATGGGTTCTCCTTTCTTTTCACAATACCTACCTTTCAGGTTGGTATTAGTATATTCCACATTATGCCAAATGTCAATAGTTTATTTAAGCAGCAGTCGGCTTTTTGAGCATATTGGCAGAATACACCTCACGAACAGCGTTCTCGATAATCGCAAACGCTTTTTTACAATCATTCTCGGTAACAATAAGAGGCGGTATCATACGGATAATATTTTCTCCGATTGCAGTAATAAGCAGCTTTCTGTCAAAGCAGGCATGTTTCACCTCTACGCTGCCGATGCCCTTCTCAAATTCCACGCCCACCAGCAAGCCCTGGCCCCTGACCTCTTTGATGTGGGGAAGTTTTTTGAGCAGCTTCATAAAATACTCTCCCATCTTTTTCGCGTTCCCCGCCATATCCTTGTCTAACAGCTCTGTAACCGCCGCAAGGGACGCCGCGCAGCATACGGGATGTCCTCCAAACGTCGTACCATGGGAGCCTGTTGTAAATGCCCTGGCCACCTCTGCCGATGCACATATGGCGCCGATTGGCATCCCCCCGCCCATGGCCTTCGCCATAGAGACAATATCCGGTTTGATTCCGTAATTCATATAGCTCATAACCGCGCCTGTCCTGCACCAGCCAGTCTGCACCTCGTCAAGCAGCAGCAGGATATGGCGCTCATCGCAGAATTCCCGAAGCCCCCTCATAAATTCAGGCGTTGCAGGATTGACTCCGCCTTCCCCCTGTACCGGCTCAACCATAATCCCAATCGTATTTTCGGTGCAGGCAGCTTTAAACGCGTCAAGATGATTGTATTTGGCATAGGTAAAGCCTGGCGTCATATCCCCAAAACCAATCTGGCAGGCGTTGTCAGGCTGCCCTGTTGCGCTCATCGCCCCAAATGTTCTGCCATGAAACGAATTTGCCGCGGTAACGATATTGTACTTATTGGGACCATATTTTTCAACGCCGTACTTTCTCGCCATTTTAATCATCGCTTCATTTGCCTCTGTTCCGCTGTTTTGGAAGAAAATCTTATCCATGCCTGTTGCGGTGCAGATTTTCTCTGCAAGAAGTGCCTGGGGAACCGTGTAGGGATAATTAAAGGTCTGCATGATTTGTCCGGCCTGCTCGCGAACCGCGTCAACAACCGCCTGATTACAGTTTCCCAGTGAATTGACCGCGATTCCTGCGTAAAAATCAAGATACGCCTCCCCCTTTTCATCCCGAACATACATATCCTTAGCTGTTTCAGCCACAAAATCAAATCTTTCATATGTCTCAATCATATATTTATCCACTTTGTCTTTGATATCCTGCGCCGTTAATCCTGTCTCTTTTAATAACATAATATTATCCTCTCTCCTGTCGCCTGACTAAATTTTTTCATTCAAAAAGGCGCCTACTCACCCTCAGGTAAATAAGCGCCTTCGCTTAAAAAGACATTTTTAGTAAATTCAGTTGTTTAGAGCTCTCTTAAACTACTTTGATAGAAGCTTATCACTTCCTTCAATAAATATCAACAGCATATCTTCATAAAAAATACGCTTTAATTTTATCATAAATCTCTTTTTTGCACAAAAGCCTAACGCTGCTTCTTACTTGCAATTTCCTCCTTCACAGCCCCAATAAACTCAGGGATTCCCTTCTGTCCTTCATCTCCCGCAAAACGGCTTCTCACAGCCACCAACTCCTGTTCCTCCTCCTTGGCGCCTACAACCAGCATATACGGAATCTTATTCATCTGTGCCTCGCGAATCTTATAGCCAATCTTCTCCGCCCTCTCGTCAATCTCCGCGCGGATGCCGGCTGCCTCCAACTCCTTAAGCACCTTCTTGCCATAATCCAGATGCTTCTCCGAAATCGGCAGCACCTTCACCTGCACCGGTGCAAGCCAGGTGGGGAACGCGCCTGCAAAATGCTCAATCAGGATACCGATAAACCGTTCAATCGAGCCAAACGCAACCCTGTGAATCATAATCGGCCTGTGCTTCTCTCCATCCGCACCCGTGTATTCCAAATCAAATCTCTGAGGCATCTGCATATCCAACTGAATCGTCCCGCACTGCCAGGTTCTTCCGATGGAATCCTCCAGATGAAAATCAATCTTCGGGCCGTAGAACGCGCCGTCTCCCTCGTTGACTACATAGTCAAGCCCTAAGTCGTCTAACGCGCCGCGAAGACCTTCTGTCGCCATCTCCCAATCCTCGTCGCTTCCCATGCTGTCCTCAGGACGCGTGGACAACTCCACATGGTACTTGAAGCCAAACAGGCTGTATACCTCGTCAATCAGCCTTGCCACACCCTTAATCTCATCACGAATCTGCTCAGGCATCATGAAGATATGGGCGTCGTCCTGGTTAAAGCATCTTACACGGAACAGGCCGTGAAGGGCGCCGGACTTCTCATGCCTGTGCACCAGGCCAATCTCACCGGCCCTAAGGGGCAGATCCTTATATGAACGGGGCTCAGACTTATAAACCAGCATCCCTCCCGGACAGTTCATAGGCTTAACGGCATAATCCTCCTCGTCAATCACCGTTGTATACATATTATCCTTATAGTGGTCCCAATGTCCGGAATTCTCCCACAGATGGCGGCTTAAGATAATCGGCGTGGAAATCTCCACATAACCGTTCCTCTTATGAAGCTCTCTCCAATACTCCATCAGCGTATTCTTAAGCACCATTCCTTTGGGAAGGAAGAACGGGAAGCCAGGCCCCTCGTCGCACATCATAAACAGCCCCAGTTCACGTCCAAGCTTCCTGTGGTCGCGCTTCTTCGCCTCCTCAAGCCTGTTAAGATATTCCTCAAGCTCTGCCTTCTTCGGGTAGGAAATCCCGTAGATTCTGGTGAGCATCTTATTCTTTTCGCTGCCGCGCCAATATGCGCCCGCAAGGCTTGTAAGCTTTACTGCCTTCACATTCTTGGTAGACATAAGGTGAGGCCCCGCGCACAAATCCACAAACTCGCCCTGCCGATAAAAGCTGATCTCCTCACCCTCAGGAAGATCCTCAACCAATTCCACCTTGTAAGGCTCCCCGTTTTCCTTAAAATATGCAATAGCGTCCTCCCTGGACTTGGTAAATCTCTCAATGGACAGATCTTCTTTTACAATCTTCTTCATCTCTGCCTCAATCTTCTCCAAGTCCTCTGCCACAAACGGAGTCTCGCGGTCAAGGTCATAGTAAAAGCCGTTGTCAATAGACGGCCCGATTGCCAGCTTCGTCTCCGGATACAGGCGCTTCACAGCCTGAGCCATGATATGGGAGGTGGTGTGCCAGAACGCGCCCTTCCCCTCATCAGAGTCAAAGGTCAGAAGCTCAAGCTCACAGTCCTCTGAAATCTCCCTCCTCAAATCCACGATATCGCCGTTCACCTTAGCGCTGGTGGCTGCTCTGGCAAGCCCTTCGCTGATATCCTTAGCAATATCAAGAACAGACCTGCTGCCCTCGTATTCCTTGACGGAACCGTCCTTCAATGTAATTTTCATCGTCTCATACCTCCCTGGTTTATTTATCCTTATGATCTTCAAGTCCCTGTACAAACATCTGATGATATTCAATACACGCCTGTTTCAGAGACAAAAACTTTCCTTCCCGATCCAGAAAGCAATGCTTGGTCGTTCCCCGACAGCAAAGCCTTTGCTTCTCCTGGTCAATCACCTCGTAGCCCACGGTCAGCCGAATCCCGTTGTATTCCTTGATAAACGTCTCGATTGTCACCGTCTCGCCAAACCGGACCATCTGGTGATAGTCCGCCTCCACAGAAAGCACCGGACTTAAGATGCCCCGCGCCTCCATCTGGTCATATCCCATACCCATCTTTTCCATGTAATCCGTCCGCGCTTCTTCAAACCAGCGGATATAATTGGAATGATGGACGATTCCCATCTGGTCAGTCTCATAGTACTGCACCTTATGCTCATAAGGCTTCCACTCATTCTTCTGACTCATAATCTGGCTTAAGCCTCCTTCCCGCCTTAGCGGCATATTTCATCTGCACCGTCTGCGCATAAAAAACGCCCCTTACAGCCTTTTCCACTGTAAGGGACGATATTCTCGCGGTTCCACCCTAATTACTCCGGCAAATACACCGAAGCCACTTCATTCATGATGATAACGGAATCACCGGACTGTTTTGCAGCCACTCAGAGGTAGTTTTCGCAAAGGTTCCGGAATAAGAAGCTTTCAGCCCTTGGCTTCTCTCTCTGCCATCCCTTTCCCAGTCTACTCGTCTCGTCAACGCGTTGAATATTTTCATACCAAATATTATAGCACGGGATTTCTCTTTGTCAATCCTATTTTCCGCAGCATTTCTTATATTTCTTTCCAGAACCGCAGGGGCATGGGTCATTTCGCCCAATCTTCTTCTCCTTACGGATAGTGCCGGACTCCTTCTGCTCTTTATAAAGCTTCTTTCTCTCCTCCTCAGAATAGATTGCATCCCACTGTGGAAGGTTGTAGAGCCAGTCCGCCTTTGCAGCCACCATGTTCTTATACAGCTTCTCCTTGTCAAAGCCAAGGCTCACCACCGTATCCTCCTCCATAGTCTCAATAGGGTTCTCTGTTTTCAGGCTCTCGTTAATGCCGTCCAGGAAGCCAACCATGGTCATCACATCCTGGCCGTACTTCTCTGCCAGTTCTTTTACGGTGCCCTTTACCTCCTCCTCCGGATTGGAAAGAAGCTTCTCATAGATGTCCTTCTCAATCTCAAAATATTTGTCCCAAAATCTCTGAAGATTCTGCGCGCCTGCCGTCTGGTCGTAAGCCACGCCTCTCCACTGTTCTAACAATGTACTGCTCATAATATATACTACTCCTTTGTATTGCAATTTTTTACTGTCACTTATATAATATACTAAAGTCTTATTCAGATGTAAAGGATGATTCTCATGAAAAATAAAAAATCTCACAAAATCAAACGGTTTTTGGCGGCTTTGGGCGCATTTCTGCTATTCGCCATGTACGCCCTTACCCTGGTGTTCGCCCTCATTGACCATTCCGCCACAAAAGGGCTTCTGAAAGCCTCCATCGCCTGCACCATCATCCTTCCGGTGCTGCTCTATGCATTTACACTGGTGTACCGGCTGGCCGGCAAAAAACCGAATGAAAAGGATAACGAAAATTCCTGACAATTCAAAAGGCAGGCTTTCCCGCAATCGCCTGCCCTTTCTTCTCATATCTATGATTCCACCGATATCATGCCTCGTATGTAGACCTTAAGTCTGCCTAATTACCCACGAGACAGGACACCAGAACCAATGCGTGGTTCTCCTCAGGAATTCCTCCCCATCTCTGGCTTTTGTCCAAATTCCTGAGTCTTTTTCTCTTTGTAAGGTATTCTTCTATTGAGATTACTTCTGTGTGGTTCGATTCCTTTTTCTGCTGCATTGTAATACCTCCTATCCTATTCATACCAAAAGGACTGCCTAATCCCTCATTATAATTATATGGGAATACCTCGCATAATATGACAAATCCTTTTGATTTCTGAAGCTGTATTTAGGATAACAGGTAAATATGTCCATGTTATGGCAGAATTCTAAAAGAAAGGTTAGATATTTCTTAAGGAAATAGAAATATTCTTAACATCCTGACTCAAAAAATACCTGATGCCATACCAAAAACGCGTACACGGTCCAAATCTTTCTGCTGTTGTCCTCCTTTCCTTTGCGATGCTCGTCAAGAAGCCGCACCAGACCCTTGGTGTGGAAGTATTTTGCCGCCGTCTCGCCGGTAAACGCTGTCTTAATCTGCTGATACCAGTCCTCCTCCCTGAACCAGTTGCGGATTGGAATGGGGAAGCCCAACTTCTTCTTTTTTGCCACCTGCTCTGGAAGATACTCGTCCGCCACCTTGCGCAGCACATATTTGGTGGTATACTTCTTGGTCTTTAAGGAATGGGGAATCCGTCGCGCCACCTCGAACACATCCTTGTCCAGAAACGGCACCCGCACCTCAAGGGAGTGAGCCATACTCATCTTATCCGCCTTCAAAAGAATGTCCCCCGGAAGCCAGTACACCAAATCCAATGCCTGCATCTGGTCAGAATCCGGAAGCCCTCTCATCTTGTCATACTCCTTCTTAAGCAAATCCTTAGGCTCTAAGCCGTCCTTCCTCCTTTTAAGCAGCCGCTTTCTTTCCTCTGCCGTAAAAATATAAGCGTTTCCGATATACCTGTCGCTTAAGGGGCGCGCGGCGCGAATCAGATAATTCCTGCCCTTCATGTGCTTGGGGAGGCGCGTGGCCGCGCTCGCGATTCTCTCTCTCACTCCAAGGGGAATCCACCGGCTCCATCTGAGAGCCTTTGGCTCAAGATAAATATTATACCCGCCGAAAATCTCGTCCGCGCCTTCCCCAGACAGCACAACCTTCACCTTCTTAGAAGCCTCCTGGGCAAGAAAATAGAGGGCCACCGCAGAGGCATCCGCCAAAGGCTCGTCCATGTGGTACATGACCTTAGGAACCGCCTCCTTAAACTCCTCCCTGGAAATGTATTTACACTGGTTCTCAATCCCAATCTTCCCTGACAACTCCTTGGCATAAGTAATCTCGTTATACTTATCCCCCTCATGGGCGAAGCCTACGGTAAAAGTCCGGTTACATTTTGACAAAGCGGCAATGAGGCTTGAGTCCACGCCGCTTGACAGGAAGCTTCCTACCTCCACGTCGCTGATGAGATGTCTCTTAACAGACTTATTCATAACTGCTCTCGTCTCGGCAATCATGGCCCGTTCACTCTTTTTGGCGCCTGGTTCAAGCGTAGGCTCAAAATAGCGTCCCACCTCAAGCTTGCCATTTTCAAAAGTGAGATAATGTCCTGGCAGGAGTTTATAGATACCCTTGAAAAATGTCTCCGGAAGGGCTGAATACTGGAAGGAAAGATACTGCTCTAACGCCTCCTCGTTCACCTCCTTCTGATAATCCGGATATTCCAGGATACACTTAATCTCAGACGCAAACACCAAGGTATTGCCTGCCACAGTATAATAGAATGGCTTAATCCCGAAATAATCCCTTGCGGCAAACAAAGACTTCTTCTTGTCATCCCAGATTGCAAAGCCGAACATGCCTCTTAATTTCCCCAGAAGCTCGCTTCCATATTCCTCATAGCCGTGGAGAAGCACCTCCGAATCTGACGAATTCCGAAACTCATGGCCCTTCTGCTTTAAAACCCTCCTTAGAGCCTGATAGTTGTAGATTTCCCCGTTGAATACCAGGGCCATGGTGCCGTCCTCGTTGAGCATGGGCTGCATCCCTGTATCCAGGTCAATGATACTAAGCCTTCTAAAGCCTAACAGCGCGCCGTCTGAGGCATAGGTGTCTCCTCCGTCCGGCCCCCGGTGCTCCATAACCTTCATCATTCTTGCAAGTACCTGCTCCTTCTCTTTTGTCTCGCCGATCATTCCACAAATTCCACACATATTTTACGCCCTTCTTCCGCCTAAATTGCTGGAACTGTAAATCACCGCCCCGCCTCATTGCGGGAAACAGATTTACAGTTCCTAATTATCATTTCCAATATCTTGCTGTCTAAGTCATCATTTTCCAAACTGGCTTGCACGGTGGATAATATCCTCTCTGCCTGGTCCGTTTGACACCATGGTAATCGGATATCCAATCTGGCCTTCCACAAATTCAATATACTTGCGGCAGTTCTCCGGCAATTCCTCATATTCCTTAATGCCCCTGATGTCACATTTCCATCCTGGCAGCTTCTTGATTACTGGTTTTGCCTTGTCAAGCAGATGGGTGGTGGGGAATTCTGTCGTCACTTCCCCGTCAATCTCATAGCCTACGCACACCGGAATCTCGTCCAGATATCCGAGCACGTCCAACACGGTGAACGCCACGTCCGTGGTCCCCTGCATCCTTAAGCCGTATTTGGACGCCACACAGTCGAACCAGCCCACTCTCCTGGGTCGTCCTGTGGTCGCTCCGAACTCGCCGCCGTCGCCGCCGCGGTTCCTTAACTCGTCTGCCTCGTCCCCGAAAATCTCACTGACAAACGCGCCCGCCCCTACGGCGCTTGAGTATGCCTTGCAGACCGTAATAATCTGCTTAATCTCATAGGGCGGAATTCCTGCGCCGATAGCGCCGTATGCCGCCAGGGTGGAGGAGGACGTCACCATAGGGTAGATACCGTGGTCTGGATCCTTAAGAGAGCCAAGCTGCCCTTCTAACAGAATCTCCTTGCCCTCCTTCAACGCATTGTGGAGATAGAGCGCGGTGTCGCACACATAAGGCTCTACCATCTCCTTATATTCCATTAACTCCGCGTACAGCTCGTCCGGACTGATTAGCGGCTTATGGTAAAGATGCTCAAGCAGCACATTCTTCTGCTTGGCAATCCTTACAACCTTCTCCTTCAATAATTCCTCGTCAAAAAGCTCGCTCACCTGAAAACCAATTTTCGCATACTTATCGGAATAGAACGGTGCAATGCCGGACTTGGTTGAGCCAAAGGATTTCCCACCGAGCCGTTCCTCCTCATATGCATCAAAATTCTTATGATAGGACATGACCATCTGGGCGCGGTCCGATACAAGAATCTTCGGCTTCGGAACTCCCCTGTCAACAATAGACTGGATCTCCCTAAAAAGCACCGGAACATCCAGGGCAACCCCATTGCCGATCATACTCGTCGTGTGACCATAAAATACGCCTGACGGCAGGGTATGGAGGGCAAACTTCCCATAATCATTGACGATTGTATGCCCTGCATTCGCCCCTCCCTGGAATCTCACGATAATATCCGCTTTCTTTGCAAGCATATCCGTAATCTTTCCCTTGCCTTCATCTCCCCAGTTGGCGCCAACTACTGCTTTTACCATATCAATTCCTCCTGCGTTATCTGCATCATTTACATGAGTCTTAAACCACTTAGCATTATACTATATTTTTCCACTCCTGTAAAATGCATTTTTTACATCAACGGCGCAACCAGCCTTAACACATGCCCCGCAACCTTTGTAAGCATACTCCTCTCCTTCACCTCCACCAGCGTCACCTTATGGCATTTTGCCAGCGTTTTCTGGAAATCTGCCTCAATCTTATCTACCTCCGGATTGTTGTAAATAAACACCCCGCACTCGTAATGCAGGTACAGGCTTCGGTAATCTAAGTTAATCGTCCCCACCGTGGCCGTATCGTCGTCCGAGACGAACACCTTGGCATGGACAAAGCCCGGCGTATACTCGTAAATCTGCACGCCGCTTTCAATCAGCTCTTTATAGTATGTCTTTGCAACGGCAAACGCATACCATTTATCGGGAATATGGGGCATAATAATCGCGGCCTCGATTCCGCTTTTGGCAACTCTGGTCAGCGTGGTAATCATCTCGTTATCAAGAATCAGATAGGGAGTCATGATATGTACATACTTCTTCGCGTGGTTCAGTATGTGGAAATAGACCTCCTCCCCCACATTTTCATTGTCAAAGGGACTGTCCGCGTAGGGAATCACATACCCCATGCCCCGATGAAGCTCTGATCGCTTCGGCGTCAGATACCGCATGTATTTCTCCGGCCTTCGCTCCTCTATGTTCCACATCTGAAGGAAAATCATGGTAAGGCTCTGGACAGCGTCCCCTTTAAGCATCACCGCCGTGTCCTTCCAGTGGCCGAACCTCTCCTTTTGGTTAATGTATTCGTCCCCCAGGTTCACGCCTCCGGTAAACGCAACCTTCCCGTCAATAACGCAAATCTTTCTGTGGTCACGGTTATTCTGGGTGGTAGAAAGAAAAGGCACAATGGGATTGGATATCTTACACTGGATTCCAAATTTCTCAAGCTGCCGCGGATAATTGTAGGGCAGCATGGCGATAGAGCACATCCCGTCGTACATGAACCGGACCTCCACGCCCTCAGCCGCCTTGCGCTTCAGGACATCCAGGATGCTTCCCCACATATAACCCTTTTCCACGATAAAATATTCCATGAAAATATATTTCCGGGCCTTTTGAAGTTCTTGTAACATTGCCTTAAACTTATATTCCCCCAGGGGATAATAATGAATCTGTGTGTTGCGGTACGTGGGAAATCCCAACTGCCTGGACAGATAGTGGGATAACTGGGCATTGGCGGACTTGCTGGCGCGCAAATTCTCCACAATCTCCGGATCCTGCTGCATGTAGGGGGATGTCTCAATCCGCAAGGTTGACAGCCGGTTCTGCATAAACCGCGTCCCCACCTGCATCTGCACAAACACATAGAACAGCACGCCGATTAACGGGAACACCAGGACGCACAGCATCCATGTCATTTTGAAGGCCGGATTGCCTTTGGTATTGATGATATAGATTACCACAACCGCCTCCAGAATGATTAAGGCGCCATATATATAAGGAAGATACTCACGCAGGTAGTAAACCGACGAAACCATCAGCCCAAACTGTGCCAAAACCAGAAGCAGTATAATCCCTGTCCTGCTGAATATGATGCGGAACAGACCTTTTTTAGCCGTACCAGTCGCCTCATATTTGTTCATCGTACAATCCCTCCTTTTGCTCAAAAATACAATATCTTACAGTTTAACACAATTTTATGGATTAATCCAGTGTTGGCCCAAGGTTTAAAAAACACATTTCTATACATTTTATGATTATTTTAGAGGAAAAATAATGCAATGTGTGGTATGATATATTTTAGAATACATTTGAAAGGAGTTATAATGATTATGAAGAAATGGGGCAAAGGTTTATTTGGGCTGGCCGCCGCCGCTGGAACGATTGCGGGCCTTATCTATTATTTAAAGAAAAAAGATTCCAGTGAAGACGATGAATTTGAAGATGAATTTGAAGACAATGATTTCGACCTGGACAGCGACTTAAAGCCTGCAGCCGAACGGGAGTATGTTTCCTTGAACGCTTCTGCCAAGAGTGAGGACGAGGCGGCCAAGGAGGCGGCTGATACTGGCGCTGCGGAAGATACGGCTGATGCTAAGGCTCAGGCTTCGGACGAGGCGGCTGAGTCAGATAAGGAAGAAGTGAAGGAAGATTAGTTGACTGGGAAAGACATTCGTTATGAGTGTCTTTTCTTTTGCCCTGCTTGACAAAACCAATTTTATCAGAGAGTGGCGGGAGGAGAATGATGACGTTACTCTTATCACCCGTCCCCGCCGCTTCGGTAAAACCTTGAACATGAGCATGATGGATTGCTTTTTCTCCGAGAAATATCATGGCAGAAGCGATTTATTTCCTCGTAGAATTTGTTGGTGGAGGCAGTCGTCTAATACTGCCCCACCGGCATCTTTCCCTGGACAGTCGTGTACTAATACCGATTATGTACATCCTCCGCAAAGCACATCAAATCCTTGACCTCGATTACCTTCCCGTCATCCAGCACCGCCTGTCCACTCATCCGGCCAAACACTTGATGCTGGTCCGTCTCAATAATCACCGCAGCCGTCTTTGCCTGCCGGTCAAGCACAGGCACGAAATCCATCTCAAACCTTTTGTCACTGGACGTAAATTTCCACGGCTTCATATAATCACCCTCTGGTATATGGAATGTCACATCATCCAGTTTATGCACCTTTCCGTCATAGTGCAGCACATTCTCAGACGCCGCAGAAGTATCCCCGAAACCGTATCCGATATTGAAGCCAAAAGGCTTGCCTTCTATCATGCAATTTCCAGATCCCCAGTACCAACGGTTATCATAAGTCCATACGCCCCTCCCCCAGTCCAGAGTCCCAAAGTCAGTCTTTGGATGAAAGGTATACGTCTTCCCGTCAAACCTCATGCTTCCGCTTGCAGGCATACAGTTAATCTTCTGATTATAATAGAACGCTGTTTTCTTCTCCTTCCAGGGCGTTGCGATTACCATGGTATCCATCTGGGGCTGTCTTAAGGTAATGTTACAGTCCAATTCCTTCCCTTGGTAGAAATCCCGAAATTTGCACAGAATCCTCCTTCTGCCCTCCTCCTTGCGGAATTCAATGTGAAGCCTCTTATCATGGTAAACGGTGTCGCCCTCCTCTGACGTGGACGGCATATGAAGCCTTCCCATGGGAAAGGGATTCAGAATCGTCTCTGTATGCTCCCATCCCTCTTTAAAATTCAAAAGCGACACGGACTGCAAACCAATATAACCGTCATCTGATACGGTAAATGCGCCTGCAAAATCCTCATTTAACACCAGATAATAGTCCCACTCCTTGATACGAAATGCCGGCGCTTTAATCTTGGTACGGTCATAACACTGGACTAACTGTCTGGACCATCCGGGCTCTCTTAAGGATCCGTCCTCCATTAATAGGGGCTGCCTGGTTGTTACTTCGTGGTTCCTCATAGGTTTTCTCCTCTCTTTGAACTTCTATTTTCTTAATTGTAGCACAAAAACAGAAGTTGGCACAGAAAAGTTTGAAAATATTAATTACACAACCACTTTCATACAGATAAAATCCGCCCCCTCCACCTTCTCCATACTCACAACAATATCCCCATGATACCGTTCAATCAGCATCTTCGCGTTATACAATCCAAGCCCGTGACGCTTTGCATCCTTCTTCGTCGAATATCCCTTCTCAAAAAACCTGTGGATATTCCTAAGCTTCATATCCTGCACCTGATTCTTGATTAAAAAAACCAGTCTGTCGTCCTCCGAATCCAATTCCATGACTACGCGATTCATTTCCTCTGTACATGCTTCATAAGCATTGTCAACCAGCGTCCCCACGATCTCAATCAAATGATGCTCTGATATCCCTGAAATAATTTCCAGGCTTTTTACCTCTACCTCCGTCTTGACATAGGACGGCGCACGTACAATCTTACTATAAAGGAAACCGGCCAACACCTTATCGCTAATCCGAAGAAGGGGCAGATATCTCCTGCTGTCATCATCTCGAAGCACCTCAGTAATATATGCCGACTGGCGCGCGACCAGTTCTTCATAATCATTCACAGTCAGATGCATATTCAATATTGCATTCACATGATTATCAAACTCATGCTGCTTTGCACGGATCTCCTTCACCAACTCCTCCAATGGACGGATGTAATGCTGATACAGCTTAAGCTCTGATTCCTTCTGCTGCATCAGCAGATAGTTCCTTCTCCAATCGATAATCCCCCATATCTCCACCACAGTCAGCAAAACAAACATCGTAAATATCCGATAGTCGAACGTACCGCTGACCAGAAAATCCACAATCAGATAGACGGATACCAGCATGGCAAGCACACAGAAGATACGATATAAAAATTTTCTCGCCCAGTTAGCCACTCACAAGCCTCCCTATCTCTGCCTTGTAGGTTACACCAATCTCAACCACATCCCCGCAGTCCCTAAGCTTCACAATACGGTTCACCGTATCGTAATACTCCACCTCCCGCCGGTTCACAGCAAACATCCGATGGCATTGGAGAAACATTCCTTCCGGAACCTTGGACAAAATCTGCTTAAGAGTTACATAAGGCACCCTCCAGTCCTCCTCTTTCAGATGAAGGCATACGCCCCTGTGAATTGCCTCTATGTAACGAATCTCCTCGCACCTGACCTGATAATTGACTCCGTCCCGCTTCACCATAATGGAGGGCGGTTCCTCCTGCTTCTCCTGGCCTAGAACCTTCCTCACCACCTCCTCAACCTGTTCTGGCTGAAACGGCTTCATAATATACTGATAACAATGCAATTCCCTGTACGCCTGCATCTCCATAGCGCCCACGGAGGTGACCATCACAACCGGAGTAAACGTATAGCGAAACTGTTCCCTTATCTCTCTTGCAAACAGGATTCCTCCGATATCCTCCCGATTATCCCCACTGAGATTCACATCCAACAGAAATAGTCCATACCGGATATCCTGTGCCAACAGCTCTTTTGCTTCTTCATAAGAAAAGGCAGCATGAACACAGATATTCTCTGAATACTCCCTAAGAATCTTTTCCAGGGCTTCCTTTGAAGCCCTGTCATCCTCCAGAATCAAT
Source organism: uncultured Dorea sp. (assembly GCA_910584575.1). Classification (GTDB taxonomy): domain Bacteria; phylum Bacillota; class Clostridia; order Lachnospirales; family Lachnospiraceae; genus Sporofaciens. The sequence goes on along the minus strand of CAJUBG010000048.1, from coordinate 1,457 downwards.
ACATGTGTCATACTGCTGCCTCCCTCGCTGTCATACTCTTAATCTTCTATTACTTCCTTGGCGCTCTTAACCAGTCCGGCAATCCCCTGAATCTCTGACGGAATAATAATCTTCGTCGCCTTGCCGTCCGCCGCTTTCTCAAATGCCTCTAAGCTTTTCATGGTAAGCACCGCTTCGTCCGCGCCCGCTTCTTTCAGGAAACGAATACCGTCTGCATTGGCCTTCTGCACCTTCAAAATAGCTTCTGCTTCACCTTCTGCCTCACGGATCATAGCCTCCTTCTGTGCCTCGGCACGCAGGATTGCTGCCTGCTTCTCCGCCTCGGCATCCAAAATTGCAGACTCCTTGTTACCTTCTGCCACAAGGATGGTTGATTTCTTCTCACCCTCTGCCCTAAGGATAGCTTCACGACGCTCACGTTCTGCCTTCATCTGCTTCTCCATGGCATCCTGAATCGCTGCCGGAGGGATAATGTTCTTTAACTCTACACGGTTTACCTTGATTCCCCACGGATCTGTGGCAACATCAAGAGACGCCCGCATCTTAGTGTTGATTGTCTCTCTGGAGGTCAATGTCTGGTCAAGCTCTAGGTCGCCGATAATATTACGCAGCGTTGTGGCCGTCAGATTTTCAATAGCCATAATCGGATTCGCCACACCATAACAGAACATCTTCGGGTCTGTAATCTGATAGAATACTACCGTGTCAATCCGCATGGTAACATTATCCTTTGTAATCACAGGCTGCGGTGCGAAATCTACAACCTGCTCCTTTAAGTCAACCCGTCTTGCCACCCTGTCGATAATCGGCACTTTGAAATGAAGCCCCGTACTCCATGTCGCCTGATAAGCCCCCAGACGTTCAACGACCATCGCCCTCGCCTGAGGAACAATCTTGATACAGGAAATCAGAAGCATCAAAACAATCAGAACCACGATAACTACAACAAATAAACCAACAATACCACTACTCATTCCTATTCCTCCTCATACTTTCTTACAATCAGCTTCACACCTGATATGTTTACTACCTTGGCCAGCGTCTCCGGCTCAAGAATCTCTTGTTCCTCCTCTGCCCGCACAGTCCATTCCTGCCCGTTCACTACCGCCATCCCCGTCTGCCTGATGTTATCCACTCTCTCTGCGATGCGGATGGTCTTGCCGATAATCCCTTCGTAATTCGTCTTCTCCCGCTGCGTATTGATGAACCGCACCGCAAAGGGTCTTGTAAAAATAAGAAGCACGAAGGTTACGACAAAAAATGCAATGACCTGCCACATCAGAGAAAGCCCCAGGATGTTCAAGATCAACGCCGCCAGCGCACCGCCGGCTGCCCAGATACTCGTAAGACCCACGGTGATGATCTCAATAATCAGCAGAATAATCAGAAGCCCAAGCCAGGCAATCGTAATATAACTGTCCTGCATCACCATATGTTCACTTCCTTTCTGTTGAACC
>CAJUBG010000047.1 GCA_910584575.1 uncultured Dorea sp. | reverse complement strand
ATGTTGTAAGAAAAGTTCACTTTTAACTTGTACTTTTTCTTGACATAGTACCAAGTCGATCAAATAATAAAACCAAAAGAAAGAGGTACACCAATGAAAAAAGATCTAAAAAAGATGACGGAAGAATGGATGTAAATGGAGAGAAAGACTCCAGAGCAACGCAGACAAGCCGATGAATTCTATGAGAACAAACTCATGGCTCTGATAGAAGCAGAATTCATTAAAAAGAACAAAAAACAGGTTTATGAAAAAGCAGAATATTTTGTAATATCCGTGGGAACCTCCTGCGAACCAATTGAGCTGAACCTCAGACTTTTTTTACCAAAAAGAATCTTATTCCTCTATACAGAACAGACCGAAAAGATTCTGAATAAGATTGTCCAATATTGTGCTATAGAGAGATTAAGCGATATTATTTGGAATGGAAAAAGCCTGAGAAGATGTACATTGACATCACCGGCGGCACAAAGGCAATGTCAGCAGCGGCAGCGATGACGGGAGCAGTGATTGACATACAACTTGTCTACGTAGGAACAAACGATTATCTGGCTGATTTCAGAAAGCCGAACCCTGGTTCAGAGACACTTTTCTATATCAATAACCCCCTTGCAGTATTTGGAGATTTAGAAATCGAGAAAGCATTTGCCCTATTTGAAAAACATAATTATGCAGGAGCGAAAGAGAAACTGGCAGTACTGAAAGAAAATATACCAGATCCCAATACCCGCCAGCAATTAAATTTCGTATACCTGCTTGCCGAGACTTACGAAGCGTGGGACGCCCTGGATTTTATTCCTGCATATCAGAATATCACCATACTAAATCGTCAACTGCGTCGTGATAGAAAGATGCACAAGACCTTCCTAATCATGGATTTCTGAGAAAGACTGGAGAAACAGGAAAAAATATTGGAATTACTGCATAAGATTCCGGTGTTGGTCAGAGAACGTAAGAACATGGATATATTAAAAAGCAAAGAATTGATTACTGCCCTGATGTTTACCATGTACCAAAATGGAAATATACGAGAGCAGCAAGAGAAGTACGATATGTCTACCTTGCTATTTTACCGGTTGTAAGAAATGATAGAGCAAAGGCGGCTGGCAATCTATAATCTGTATGTTTCTAGAATGGAGTATAGTGAGATTAGGTATAATACTGAAAATACGCCAGAATTTAAAGGTCTGTCTTCTAATGCTCAATACGACCTCTTAAAAAAGAAGGTACAGGATATAAAGAAAATACTATTTGGAAAGGGCAGTAGTTACCTTCCAGAACAGATTTCATTACTGGAAGGCTTCATATTACTTCTTGCATTGGGAGACCCCATCGTGTCAGAGGAGGGAAAGCGCGGTATTGATAAGTTAAGGAGGATTCGTGCAATGGTATTTTTGAGGAACAATTCCATATTTGCGCATGGTCTGGGGCCTGTAGGATACCAGGATTTTGATAAATTCCGCAAATTCGTCATCGAGATGTTCGAGAAGTTCTGCAGCATAGAGAAAATTAATTACAATGAATACTGTAAAAATATACAATGGATCAATCCGTTGAAATCGCAGTATTATGCACCAGGAATGAGGGAAGCATAATGGCTGTGATATATGTGAAAGAACAGGGCGCGATGATTCAGAAAAGGGGAGAACGAATCATCATATCCAAAGGATCCGGCACTTTGTTGGAAATACCTTTGATACAGATGGAGAACCTTGCGCTGATCGGTAACGTCCAGATTACGGCGCAGGCATTGCATATGCTGATGGAACAGGGGGTAGATGTAAGATACTTTTCTTATTCAGAAAAGTATCTTGGCCATGCGGCGGCGGAAGCCTCTAAAAATATTTTCCTAAGATTCCAGCAGTATGGATTTAATCTGGATGAAGAAAAACGATTAAATATGGCGAAGATTATCGTTAGGAATAAGATTCAAAACCAGATGGCACTTGTCCGAAATCATCGATGGGAGAACAGTGTTCATGATTGGAAGAACGATTTGGAGCAGATGGAGAGACACCTAAAGACCTTGTCCGATAAAGCGACGCCAAATGAAGTGCTGGGAGTAGAAGGAATCTGTAGTAACATCTATTTTGGTGCGTTTGGCGCAATGTTAAAATGCGATTTCCAGTTTCACGGAAGGAACCGGAGACCGCCTAAGGATCCGGTAAATGTAATGATTAGCCTTGCGTATACATTTTTGACAAAGGAAATGTGCAGTATGCTGGATGCGGAATCTTTCGAGACATATCTTGGATTCCTGCACGGAATCAGGTATGGAAGGAAATCCCTTGCACTGGACATGATAGAAGAATTCCGGCAGCCGATGATAGACAGGTTTGTACTGCTGTTGTTTAATAAACACATGATAGGAAAATACGATTTCGAGTTCCCGGACGAAGGAGGCGTTGTATTAAATGAAGACGGTTTCCGTAAGTTCTGTACGGAATATGAAAAATGGGTAAAGAGAAATTCGTTTCGGAACAGGATGCGAGAGCAGGCAGCGCAGTTAAAGAAAGCAATATGCAAAGGTGAAGAATACACACCTTACAGTTGGGAGAGGGAGAATGTACATTGAGAGTTGGCAGAAAAAAGAAGGGGAATCTACCAGGGTTCAGGAATCTCACCCATAATTTCAAACGTGTATATGATGGAATTCGATCAGTGGATGACAGGTCTGGAAGGCTATTTTGTAAGATATTCAGATGATATGCTATTGCTTGGCGACAACAAGGAGAAATTGCTTGGCTATTTAGCCGAGATAAGGGTGCGTCTTGGAAATTTGGGACTTAGAGTGAACGAGTCAAAGACGTACTGCGTGCCGCTTGAAAACGGAATTGATATGCTCGGTTATCATTTTTCCCTTGAGGGTAAATCTATCCCGGCAAAAGCGATTCAGGGATTGCAGGATAGATTAGAGATAATGTGGCTGACATCTCCAGAATTATTGTTGGAAGACAAAATGAAAAAAGCGTTGGAGATTGTAGGCGGTTGGGAACAGTATTTTCGGGAAAAACGGAAAACGGAATCTATATTCGAGTACATGGCGTTGGTCTATGCTGCACATCCCCAGGAAAAATATCTGGATGAGTTGGAGGAACGGCGAACGCTAGTCTTAAATATTTACAAAGATATTGCTCTGTATCCGGCTAAGATATGGGAAACTACCGGACGGAAGCAGATGGAATTGTTGGAATATGAGCAATATTATCAGATTTGGAACGGTAAAATCCAACCAATCGAAAAAGAAATAGACGAGTTGCTGATATATTACCGTAAGATGATGGTGAAGGAATCAGATGATATATCTATTGAAATCATGCAATCATATACGGATAGAGGCGAGTATGAAAAAGCCTCTTTCTGGATGCAGAAGAGTGAGCAGATTCAGCAGGAAAACAGAGTAAAAGTGGCAGGGAATATGTACCATATTCCGGAAGATAAATAAGATGTTGTTACATATAACCTCTCAACGGCACAAAAATTACGGCATATCTTTGCGGGGCGTGAGGATATATTCAGCATGGAAACGGAACAGTCGTACTTTATATCATGGGATGGCAGTCCGGTCACGGATTTGGATGATTTTCTTGACAGTCTCTCTAAGAATACATTAAATGCGGTAAAGAAGGTTCTGGCAAAAAATTCAGGAATGAAAGATAAGGTTCAGGATAAAACGGTGGATGATAATCTGGAAATCTTTGGAGAATTGGATGAGAATGTAGAAGAGATTCTGCACAAATGCAACCTAATGCGTTATCTTTGCATGAAGGCGATGAAAACAGGTTATCTCACACATGCAGAAAGGCTGTCTGTGTTGTATGTATTTGGGCATCTAGGAGCAGAAGGGCATGAGTTCGTCCATACGATTATGTCACATACGCTAAATTATCAGTATAATGTGACGGATAAGTTTATCCAGCGAATTCCGGCAAAGCCGGTCAGTTGTATTAAACTACGGGAGCAGTACAAGCAGATAACAGCAGAATATGGATGCAGTTGTACTTTTAAACGGAGTAAGAACTGTTATCCGTCGCCAGTGCTTCATGCAATCGCATTGTCGAATCATGTAAATTCTGAAATTACGCTTCCTACAAGTAGGACATTGACGAAGGAAAATGAACGGAAAATTCTTGATGAGATTAATATACATAAGAAGGCTCAGGAACTTGCAGGAAAGATTTTGGAGATGAAGAAACAGAAACGTGGCTTAGATGCGGCGATTGTAAAAGTGGAAAAGGAACTGGAAAAGATTTACGATAATGCAGGGGTAGATTGCCTGGAAATCGAGATGGGAATGCTTGTCCGTAGACGGACGGAGTTAGGGTATGAATGGTTGATTGAAATTTAATTTGAAAGTGTGTCTATCTGTGCGGGTACTTAGAGGAAGGATGAAGATGAGAGGTGGCTGCACAGGTAGAATTTTGGGCTTGAAGCAAAGAAGGGAGATATGGTAAAATATAATAAGAGTTAGAAGGGAAGATTGTATTTATTTTAGTACAATTTTTGAAAAGACATAAAAATGGACTGAAAAATACTAATATCAGAATATTCAGACAAATACCTGCAAAAATGGGGGCGGGAAGCCTTGATTTTAGCGGGGTCTGAGAGGATACCGTAGAAATGAGAGAAACCCGTTTAAGGGAATTGCTACAAAATTGATACGCTATCGTAAGCACTCAACGCTATGCTGTAGAAATGAGAGAAACCCGTTTAAGAGAATTGCTACACTCTTCTTTCCAATACCCTTCTTTCTCTTCTGTTGGTAGAAATGAGAGAAACCCGTTTAAGGGAATTGCTACCTTTTTTTCCCTGGCGTGTCATCGACAACCAAGTAGAAATGAGAGAAACCCGTTTAAGGGAATTGCTACCTCTTGATACAGTTTTTGATACAGTTTTTCCTCTACAATTAAAAATGTAGAGATAAAGAATAAGTCTGAAAATTTGACAGAGTCAGATGAGGTGATTGAACAAAAATTTTGGGATGCTGTTTTTGAATATAAGATGAATCTGTTGATTAACAAAGAAGATGGGTTTGATGATGCGGAAGAAGAAATTGATAAAAATGAAAAAGTGAATCCATATAATCTGAAATTTAATTGAATCTTTACTTCTAAGGATTCCGATTCCTGTATATTATTTTTCACAGGATGATGAGGGATTGTTTCAGATTGTAGCTGGAGTACAGAGATTGACGGTAATACATTCTTTTATGAAAAATGAATTTAAACTAAAAAATCTGGTTAAAAAAGAAAAGGTAAGAAAAGAGGATAGTTTGGATAGTATATTTGTCAGGCGTATTCAGCAGGCTCAGTTGTCCATAAATGTTATTGACCCACAGACGCCTGGAAAAGTAAAATGTGACATATTCAAACGAATTAATCAGGGGGAAAGGTAGTAAATAATCAGGAGATTAGGAACTGTCTTGCTTTCTCAAGAACAAGGAACCTTTTACGAGAACTGTCAGGTTCGCAGAATTTTCAGAGAGCAACCAGAGGCAGTGTCAGTTCCACCAGAATGGAGGATTATGAACTGTTTTTGAATAAAGCTGAAATAGAGAATCGTATGGATGAAGAAATTAGCAAAGAGGGACAATTCAGAGGCGCTTTGTTATTGGCTACAAAAGGCAAGCTTATTCAAGGATACGCAGGTAAAGAAAGTAAACGGTAGATAGTGGGTACCTATACAAAACTGGAGCAAACCTGTATGTATAGAAACAGATTTGCTCCAGTTTTTATTTCATTTCATTCTTATCAGGCTTCCGGCAGTTCTCCGGCAGGCTTGGTGACCATGGGAGCAGGTCATCCAGATGCTTTGGGATCTCGGTAAGCAGAAATTCAAAGTAATCATACGGTTTCAAGTTATTTACTTTCGCGGTTTCCGCAATGCTGTAGATGATGGCGCTGGACTTTGCACCGGCAATGGTATCGATCATTACCCAGTTTTTCTTGCCGATGCAGAATCCGCGGATGGACTGTTCCGCAGCGTTATTGTCCATCGGTACTTCGCCGTCGTCCAGGAACACTTTCAGGTATTTCTCCTGGTTCAGGGAATAATTGAAACCACAGGAACCATCCGTCCCCTTCCCATACAAGCCCCTTGATGCGGTCTGTGCGTCTCCCGCAGAAAAGATAAAGGGTATCCTTTATATACGGCCGGTTCCCGGTCTGTGTTTCCACGAGTGCCGCCAGCCGGTCCATCCCGGCGCGCAGGTCGGTGTAGCCGCAGACAATGTAGACAGCTTTAAAGCAGGTGGCGTCATTGAGCATCCCGCAGCGCCTTAAGGACTGCCGCAAGCAGTGGCATGGATGTGGATTCTGTTACGTGGATGGAAAAACCATTTACAGAAACGGAAAGCCCCTGCTGTATCCCGCTGCCGCTTTGTGCTTCCTGCTGTAGGAAGCCTGGGTTTACCGGGACAATCTGCTGCATCGGAGCCTCTGGCGCAAGGGCTTCCAGACACGCTTCCCTTACGCGGCGCAGTCTGTAATAATAGTTTGCTTTCGTAATGCCGTGGCCGGCACACCAATCGATGACACTCATGCCTGCGGGACGGTTCTGGCATTCCCTGATCTGTGCGGCCCATTCTTGTAAACGGTACTGTACAGCTACTGCAGTTGTTTCTGAACTCATAGACTTACCTCCGTATAGCGGTATCAAAAGTTGAGACTTAACTTTTAATACCCCTGATAGAAATATAGTCTATTGTCACACATTTTGCCGCCATAGTCGAGGTACGAACTATCTACCGTTTACTAAAGAAATATCATATACAGTTAAATTGGAATTTGTCTTAGCCATTCTCTGAAAACGCCGTATTTTCAAGACGTTTCGTTTGTTAAATGCACAAACCATATGCGTTTTCCCTTGTTTTTGCCCTTACGAACCGAAACAAGGGAAAATTTTTATCTGAACACCAAACTGCTTCTTCGGCGGGTAATAAGCCCTCGGCGTTTGAGAGCGAAATACACCCTTGGCACAAACCTATGGTTTGTGCCAAGCGCCATTTGTTCCTACAATTTTCGCGCAAGATTCAGGTCAATCATATCTCGAATTGTAATTTTCCCTCCATATTCGTCTACGACATCCTTAATATCTTTTAGAAATTGATTTCTCACATGACTTTCTAAAGCAATTTTATCGCTTTCTATTGCCAGCCGGTTTATGTATTTGTCAGAACGATAGATCAGATCTCGATAATACACTTTGGTTTCAATATCGACAAAGCCATATTTTTTTGCTATATCGGATCGTCTTTTTGCATCTTCCTCCGTATATCTTCCTATCGGCTTCGGCGATGTCGCGCCGGTTGGATTTGGATAATGTCTGAAATAAACATATTGGATTCTGTCTGCCAATTCTTCCTGCCCCTCAAAACAATAAAACGGATGACTTGCAAATCTTGCGAATGTACCGTTAGATTTCAGAATATCATGTACCCTACAATACCCCTCCTCCTCATCTATCCAATGAAAAGCGCTGGCAGAATAAACAAGATCAAATGAATCATTTTCACAGACATAAGATTGAAATGATGAATTCACTATCGAGATATTGCTGTAATCTTTAAACTTGTGTCGTGTAAGCTCGGTAAGATTTTTTCCAATCTCAACAGCCATAATATTACATCCTGTTTCCAATATAGGCTTTGTCGCCTGCCCTGTACCGATTCCTATTTCGAGCGCACAGCTTTTTGAGGATATATTTGAATACTCAAAAATATCATTAAACAATTCAGGAACATATGTGGGTCGCCACATATCGTATTGTTCTGCTACTGTATCAAATGTCCATCCCAGTCCTTTTATTGCCATATTCTTTACCTCCGCTTTTTATAGTAATAACCATCTGTTAGCAGATTTAACTTCCCTTGTTTTTGCCCTTATAAAGTGTGAGAGCAAGGGTAAAATTGTGTAAAACCGTACAAAGGGATAAGGTGGGCAAACTGCGATAAACCCTTTGTTTTCAAGGCTTCCCACAGATTTTAATATCATCCTATAACGGGTGGTAACAGACTAAGATTTTAACAGATTCAAATTGATAGTTATGGTTTACATTAGGAGATTTAGAGCATATTAAATCCGCAAAAGTCAAAGATGGCATAACTTACAAAAGTGCTTTTATGATGGGAAGCAGAAAAATTCCTTCGTGTATCTCTTTATCCGCAGTACAATTTTTATCAGGGCAGGTGCGCATCCGGTGATTGAGCCAGATTGTGTGCCACCCTGCCTGAGACGCCCCTGCGATATCCGATTCATAAGTATCCCCCACATACCAGGTCTGATCCGGCTGAAAATGCATACGCTCAGCGACAGCCTGAAACGCACGGACATCTGGCTTATGATAGCCAATCTCTCCGGAGATAAAAATCTGTTCCGGCGAAAACCATTTTTGAAGGTTCAGAGCCTCTGCTTTTCTCCACTGTCCCGTATAGTTCCCATTAGTCAATACAGCAATAGGAAGGTCTGCCTCTTTACAATAGTCCAAAACCTCTCTCATAAAATCAAACATTTCGATATTAGTCTGGTAATAACGATACTCAGCTTCAAATCCGTCGCTTTCTTCCCGCTTGATGTTAAGCCCCACATCCTGGTATGTCATACGGAGTCGTTCATGGAAGGAATCTCTACTGGATATCTCCCCATTTTTTTCTCGCTCTAATATAATGTCAGAATAGATTCTTGATTTTTTAAACAGTTCCGTAGGGTCTGCATTGACCCTGTCTGCAAAAAAATGTTCATGGGCTTTCTTAAATGGCGCCATCAGGTCGTACATTGTATCGTCGATATCAAATACAAGATTTATTTTCATGTTTTTTTGCCTTTCATAATACTATGGCTGTAATAGCTGTTTTTTGAAAATGCTGTAATAACAGTTCCATTCAAAATCATCCTCTATGGAAGTGTTTGCGGAAGTTTTGTTTTTAGCTTGTCTTTCATGGCTTCATCGAGTTCTGGATTCAATATATAATTTAAGTGATTTTTATCCAGAAAATGTTTGAATTCTTTAAGTCCGGATTGAATACGTTCAAATTCGAGAGTCATATCAAAATTATATCTGGTGTCAGACTCCCAGGTTTCAATTTCATATTGATTGGCTTCAATCCAATCGGTTATGATTACGGCAGAACCATTATTTTTGGACATAGAAACCAATTTATGGATACTATGTGTCTGTGGAATCGTAACTCCCTTACATTCTAAAAAAGCCGTTAGTGTTTTTTCAATACACTGTTGCAAATTATAAGCAACGTCATTTAAGTACATTTCATCCTGCTTATAATAAGTCATTAGTTTTGCAGCAACATCATAACAATGATATGCAGATTTGAAAAAACGGATATCACACATATCAGCGCCTCCTGTATACGACGGTTAGACATCTCGCTGCTTCAACGGATGAATCCGTTTTACATTTTCATAATGAACCTCTTTCAATTATACATTATCCATACCAATATACAGAATTATACCATGCAGCACCTACAATAACCAGTATATTTATCCGGATTTTTTACATCCGACAGGCATTTGATTGCAGACTCAGAATGTGGTATGGTATCATAAGTATAAAGATTTGTAGTAGGAGGTTTAAACCATGCGGATAGCAATTTGCGATGAAGATGAGCAGGAGTTAGCCCGTCTTTCAGGGGAGATTGCAAAATATCAGTCAAGCCGTGGGGTAAGTATTGACTGCCACTCTTATTGTAACATTACTGATTTCCTGTGCGAGCTTGAAGGCGGGGAATACGACCTTGTTTTGCTAGATGCGCTCATGTCAGGGGGAGGCGGTGCGCAGGCGGCGCGTGAGCTGAGAGAGCTGGACAAAAATGTCGAGATTATCTTTATATCCGCGTCGTCGGAATTTGCCGTGGAAAGTTACAGTGTGAGAGCGTACTATTATCTGCTAAAGCCGGTAGATGAGAATTCCCTTTTTCCCCTGTTAGACAGTGTCGAGAGCAAGCTGTTCGTACAGGGAGAGCAGGGCTTTGTGCTAAAGAGCCGTAAAGGGGTTGTCAGAGTTGTTTTTTCAAGACTTGAGTATGTGGAGGTTATTGATAAGACAGTATCGTTCCATTTGGAAGACGGCGTCATTCATGAAATAACCGCGGCTCTGGCAGATTTTGAGAAGAAGCATCTGGACAGGCCGGAGTTTATTAAGACTCACCGTGCTTATCTTGTCAACCTCAGTTATGTTCAGGCTATTGATGTAAATTGTATCGCGACGAAGAATGGGCATAATATTCCGGTATCGAGACAACGGCGCAGTCAGGTTCAAGAGGCGTATATGCATTTTTTACATCAGACAGGGACGAAAATGCTCAGGTCTGGCGGAGATCCGGCGGTATCTGGGGAACGTTTGGACAGCGCCTGGAGGATTCTGTTAGTGGACGACGATTTGGATGAACGTACCTATTGGGCAGAAATACTGCGTGCCCATGGCTGTATTGTTGATATGGCACAAAATGGCGGGGAGGCTCTTAAGATGGCGTCAGATGGGCCTTGTGACTGTATACTGTTAGACGTGATGCTTTCCGGCGAGGATGGCTTCTCTATTTGTAAAAGGCTTCGCGGCCTGATGGACGTACCGATTATCTTCCTGAGCTGCCTTACTGAATCAGACAGGCAGTTAGAGGGCTTTGCAGCCGGCGGCATAGATTATATTACCAAGGATACTCCCCCTGAACTCTTTTGGGCTAAGGTGGAAACCCGTATCAGGCTTTCCAGGGCTCGGCAAAGCCGTACTCAGTTCCGTTACGGCCCGCTTCTCCTTGACTTGGCAGAACGCAGGGGGCTGATGGATGGAAAAGAATTGTCCCTGACCTCTGCAGAGTTTGATATTTTGTGGTGTCTTTCAGAACATGCGGGACAGATTTTTTCGCCGGAGGAGGTCTTTGAGATGGTCTTTGGCAGTCAGCCTGGGGACGACCGGCAGATGGCGCAGATACACATGTCCCGTCTTCGGAGGAAGCTTGATAAGGCGTGGGAAGCCCATCATTTCATTGAGACAGTATGGGGACAGGGCTATCGCTTTGTTTCGCCAGATTAGAAGGAGAGGCGCTTATGAAACAGCAAAAGGCGCTGCTGCAGTCGTTGGCAGCTTTGACTGTTGTGGCGGTCTTTTTTACTATGATATTTTATATGGACAATAAATACCAGACGCCGCCTCCCTACGGAAAATCCGGTATGATAACATTAACAGAGAGGGAGTTTGAGAGGGATACTCCCGTCTTTCTGATTGACGGATGGCTTCTTTCAGATGGACGTGTAACGGACAAGCCTACCTATATTGGCGAATTTTCAAATCTTCAGCGAGGCGATATATCAGTATCGCCCCATGGCCGTGCGCGCTATCAGATGCTTCTGCGCTATGTCGGCGCCCCTCAGCTTGTGTCTGTGGATTTTCCACGGCTTGCTGTCAAGTATGAGATTTCCCTGGATGGAATACGGCTTGACGAGGGGGAGGGTAACGGACAGATTACGTTCCTGCTGACGCCAGGCGACCATAAACTGACTGTAGAGACGTTATCAGAACAGGGATATTACAGCGGAATGTATTTTCCGCCTGCTCTGGGCACGGAAGAAACAATCCGGAGGATGGGCAGTATTCAAAGCTTTGCCTACGCCCTTGCCTTCCTTGTACCGCTGTCTCTGGCGGTATTCACAATGTTTTTGTGGCGGACAGGAGGCGGTTTAAGCCGCTGGTTCGGGTTTTTATGCTGTTGTTACTCTGTCTATATGTTCCGATACTTTGTATATCTTTTTTCCATGGCCGCGGTACAGTATTGGTTCCTGGTGCAGAATGTGGCATTATATTGCCTGTGCTTCTGTGTGGTGCAGCTTACTGCTCTGGCCTCCGGCTCGGATAGCGGCAGAGCATGGAGGCGGATACGTCCGGCGCTGCTCTTGCTGCCGCTGGTACTGTTACCTTTAAGTTTGCTTATTCCGTTTATGCCCTGTGCGGTTTTTATCCATGGGAGGCTGACAGATTTTTATTACATTTTTACCTTTTGCTGCGCGGCGTTTTTCACGCTGCAGGGTATCATGGCGCAAAGCAGGGAGAGCCAGTACACATTGACGTGCTGTCTCGTGTTTGGGGCAGGACTGTTTACCAATCTCATATTTTCCAACCGGTTTGAACCGATTCGGTTTTTCTGGCAGTTTGAGTGGTGCGGCCTTTTGCTGGTGATATTGTTCGGCGCTATGATGGTTTTGCGCAGCCGCCGTATTCTCAGGGAAAATGCGATACTCACCAATCATTTAGAAGAACAGGTGAAAAAGCGTACGGAGGAAGTTACTCAGCTTTTGCAAGAGCGCAAGGCGTTTTTTTCTGACATGGCCCACGATTTAAAAGCGCCCGTATTTGCCACCCAGTCTTTCATTCGCGCCATCCGCAAAAGCGGAGTGGGAGTGGATATGGAGTTGCAGGGTTATCTTGACCAGGCAGAAGCCAGACAGCAGGAAATGGCGCGGCGTCTTCAGGGGCTTTCTGCCATTAATGCGTTGGATAAAATCGAAGGGGAACGGGTTCGGATGTCGCTTCACGAGATACTTTCAGAGGTTTACGATACTTACCATGGAGAAGCCGAAGTCCGGTCAGTACATTTTTTCCTGGAGTCTCCAAAACAGGAGGCGTTCCTGATGGCCTGGCCGGAAAAGATAAATATTCTGTTTGAGAATCTTATTTACAATGCGTTAAGGGCAACGCCCTGCAATGGAAGCATAACGGTATCAGCATGGATGAAAGGCAGTAAAATCTATGTGGCTTTGAAGGACACAGGCTGCGGGATTTCACCGGAGGAACTGCCTCACATTTTCCAGAGATTTTATGTAGGAGAGAATAACCGAGGGACCGGCACCGGGCTTGGGCTGTACATTGCGAGGAGTATCATGGCGGAGTTGGGCGGTACAATCAGCGCCCAATCCGCCGTGGGAAAAGGGACGGAATTTATTATGGAGTTCCCTGCTTGTCCCTAATGTTGCATTGTTCGTTTTCTTACAGTTGCGGCAATGAAAAGGCCGGCGATACAGAGAACGACGATGATAAGGGTAAAAGCTGCAAGGCGCGGCATTGGTGTGTGGCCCTTGGCCGGCGCGCCGCTTCCTGCGTTTTTCGGAGAGGTTGGGAGTGGAGTGCTTTCTTTAGCAGTTGTGCCTTCTGCGTCTTGCATCGTCGTGGAAGTCTGCGGTGCAGTATCATATCCGTCGGCTATCTGCGGCTCACTCTTATTTTGCGTTTTTTTCATGCCGGAGTTCCCGAATAAAGGTACAACGCTATCAACCTTCACGTTCGTATTCTGAGAAGGCGCACTCTGCTGCCCCGCCCCATCAGTATTCTGGGAAGGCGCACTTGGCTGTCCCTCCCCACCGGTATTCTGGGAAGGCGTCTTTAGCTGCCCGTCTCCTTCAGTATCCTGCGGCAGCTTCGGCCTCTGTCCCTCATCTGTGGCGTCGCCCTTATTATTAGCGCCTGCGTTGTCCTCGTTTCCTCCTGAGCCGCCCAATTTTGGCAGGTCAAGAGGAAGGTCATAGGTGTCCGGCCACGCAAGTATAAGCTGTTGGCCGTCATAGACGCCTCCCTCGATTTTAAGACCGATAAAGAAGGGGGTAGGTTCTCTGCCCTCGGTTTGGGCGGCCATATAAGACTGGTATAGTTCATGAGTATTGTCTAACACGTATGCGTAACCGCTGCTTGCGGTAGAGGGCTGAGAGTTGACCGCCTCAAGCAGAGGAGGATTGAGAAGCTCTGTCCATTCTGTATCGCCCTCAGACAAGGTATATGCCCGAATCGCTGTGGCGCCTGTTGGCTTCTGGTGAAATGCCACATCCAGTCCATTGAAATCACATGCCAATGCGCCTGATGGACTGCTGCCTTTTTCTATAACGTTCAGAACCAGTCTCACCTCGTCGTTCATGCCATGCTGATTGATTCCCAATGCTTCATTCAACTGAAAACCACCTAGCGGCGTGTCCAGCACCGTACCGGCGGCAATCACAATTTCTTCGGCTGCATCCGGGATTGTCACGCTTTCGCCTGCGGTAAGCCGGAGATTGGATAAAGGCTTCCACGTAACGGGACAGTCAATGATACCGTTGGCGACAGCGTCAATTCCTTTTAGAAGATCGATTTGAATCGGAAGCGTATCCGGTAAAAATGCAGAAATCTCCTCATCTGTGGCATCCTCGCTCACGGTAATCTCATACCTGCCGTAATAGGAGAACGGCCGGAAGGTCTTAACGCGCAGGGAAGGGGCGAACCCTGCAATGGGAGTCATTTCCTCCGGAACCGGACTTGAGGCGCCTCGCTCAATCACCGCCGCCTGGGTGTTATAGGTTATTCCGTTTTCCCTGGTAAGGCGCAATTTTACATAGAAGCAGTCCAGTTTCCCTGCGAGATAGCTTTTCAGCGGCTCGGTATTGGAGTGGAGGCAGGTCTGGTTCTGGAATTTTTCCAGCATAGCTTCGTCCCAGTCAGTCCAGGGGCCGTCACTCCAGTTTGTTATGTGCCATTCCTCTCCAGAGCTTTGATAGGTCTCGCCATCCAGTGAATAGAGGGTTTCGGCGCGTCTGATGTCGGGAGGGAATTCTGTAAATGTGCCCTTTACAATATAACCCTGGGAGGAATATTCTATGCGGGCGGAAAACGCCGGCGCTTCCACTGTCGGGTCGTCCGCTTTTGCTGTAGATACAGTAAAATACCAGCACATCATTACAAGCGCAGCCAGCGCGGTCAAAAATTGTCGCATTTTCATATGTATACACTCCATTTTAATAGCTTACAGATACCATTCGCGCAGTTTCGGCTACATTTTGCGCCAACGGCAGTCATAAGGTCGAATTCTGTCATATTATGTTACATGGTGTTATATTAATGTCCATTGGTGGATCTGTCAAGTATTGTCATTATATTCCAAGGGTGAAAGGAAATAAGGATATTATCATGATAAAGGTAGCATTTTGTGATGATGATTTGTCTGTGCTGAATGAAATCAGTGTATTACTCAGTCAATACCGCATAGAACATAAGCGGGAAATAGAATATACGGCATTTCGCAGTCCCTTTGAGCTATTGGCCGAGATTGAAAAGGGAGTAAGATGGGATATTTTGTTTTTGGATATACTCATGCCGGGCGAAAACGGAATCAGTGTGGCAAAGGAAATCCGCCGGTATGACAGCGCTGCAAAAATAATCTTTTTGACGTCCTCCTCAGAGTTTGCGGTAGAAGCCTATACGGTCAGCGCGTATTTTTATCAGATAAAGCCTGTCAGTGAGGAGGATTTTTTCCGGCTGATGGATTCGGTTATTTTTGAATGTGAAAAGACTCAGCAATGCAGCTTAGTGCTGCGCTGCAAAAGCGGCATTACACGGATTAATCTGGAAAAGCTGGAATACTGCGAAGTAACCGGACGTACACTGGTGTTCCATCTGGAGAACGGAAAGGTTCTGGAAAGCGCCGGAAGCCTGGATGAGCTGTGTGAAAAACTTAAGCAATATGACTGTTTCCTCCGTCCGCACCGTTCCTTCCTGGTAAATATGGAGTATATACAAAATATATCTTATAAGGCAATTACATTGGACAGCCTTACAGAAATCCCGATTCCCCATGGAAAATGTTCTGAAATCAAAAGGCGGTATCTGGAATACGCATTTCGCAGCAAAGAGGTAGTTGTATTATGAGAATTGTTTGTTTGCTCAACTTTACCGCTGTTGCCGTTTTTGGAATGGTATTGTCCATGGCATTTTGCGATATTGTCTGGACATGGAGGAAATGTCTTGCCATAGTGGGCTGTATGGCGGTGATTCTTCTGTTTCAGGGAGTAGTCTATTTTGGCGGTGGTTTGTCTGTCACAGGTTACCTGTATCCGCTGATTACACACCTTCCTTTGGCAGTAATACTCTGTGTCCTGAATAAAAGATTGCTCTGGCCGGTAATTTCGGTTCTGACCGCATATCTTTGCTGCCAATTCCGCCGGTGGCTGGCGTTGCTGGCAGCGGCGATTTTCTCAGGCGGCTCTTTGATGCAGAGTATCGTAGAACTGACTGTAACGCTTCCGCTTTTACTGGTCTTATTGTGGTTCATTGCGCCGTCCGTGCGTTCCCTTTCACATTATCCGGCTTCGGTGCAACTCCAGTTCGGCCTAGTGCCGGCGTTATACTATGGCTTTGATTATGTGACGCGTATCTACACCAAACTCCTTATGAACGGAAATATGGTTGCGTTGGAATTTATGCCCTTTGTATGCAGCGTGGCATATCTGATGTTTGTATTCCGTACTTCGGCAGAGGAATGGAAACGCAGCCGGTTGGAAGAAATGCAGGAATGCCTGAATTTACAGGTAAAGCAGGCTGTCCGTGAAATAGAAGCCTTACGGGAGTCGCAGCGGAAAACAAGCATTTACCGACATGATTTGCGCCACCATATGCAGTATCTTTCTTCCTGCATTGAAAACGGGAGATATGGACAGGCGCAGGAGTATATCCAAGAAATCAGTTCAGGGATGGAGGGAAATCAGATTACGGTATTCTGTCAGAACGAAATGGCGAATCTGATTTTTTCAGCCTTTGCTGAACGTGCCGGAGAGTGCGGCATTTCAATCGAGTTCAAGGTAGGAATATCTCAGAGTATTCCGGTGTCTGAAAGTGATTTGTGTGTGCTGCTGAGCAATGCGTTGGAGAATGCATTGCACGCCTGCCAGAAGCGGAAGAAAAAAGGATTGTCCGGTACGATTAAAGTTTCTATGTATGAAAAAAACAGAAAAATATTTTTACAGATTGTCAATTCCTGTGACGCTGACATTTTGTTCGACCATGGGCTTCCGATTGCCGGCGAGGCGGGGCATGGGCTTGGCGTACGCAGCATCTGTGCTATTGTAAAACGGTATGGAGGCATATATGATTTTTCGGTTAAGGAAGGCCAGTTCATTTTGAGTGTGTCACTTTGAGGGGATGGTCGATTCAATGCGGTTCCTGGTCGATTTATGCTGGTTCGTACATTTTTATAGATGGTTATTGTATACTGCGTTTTAGAAGGGGGTTTTCGCTATGGGACTTATAAAAGCAGGAATGGGTGCGTTGGGAGGAACGCTTGCGGATCAGTGGAAAGAATTTTTCTACTGTGATGCCATGGAAAAGGATGTCATGGTAACAAAAGGCAGGAAGCGTACCAGCGCCCGATCATCCAACAAAAAAGGAAACGACAATATCATTTCTAATGGCAGCGGAATTGCCGTGGCTGACGGCCAGTGTATGATTATCGTAGAGCAGGGAAAGGTCGTGGAGGTGTGTGCCGAAGCGGGGGAATTTAGATATGACACGTCTACGGAGCCGAGTATTTTTACGGGAAATCTCGGCACCGGCATCAAAGATACGTTCAGGACCGTCGGGAAAAGATTTGCCTTTGGGGGCGACACCGGCAAGGATCAGAGAGTGTATTATTTTAATACAAAGGAATTGCTGGACAACAAATTCGGGACACCGAATCCCATTCCGTTTCGGGTGGTGGATTCCCGAATCGGATTAGACGTGGATGTTTCCGTCCGTTGTTCGGGTGTGTATTCCTATAAAATTGCCGATCCGCTGCTGTTCTACGCAAATGTCTGCGGCAATGTGGAGGAGGAGTATACGCGCGACGAGCTGGACAGCCAGTTGAAGTCAGAATTTATCAGCGCTTTGCAGCCTGCGTTCGGCAGACTTTCTGATTTGGAGCTGCGGCCGAACCAGATTGTTTCCCATAATACAGAACTGGAGGCTGCGATGAATCATGCGCTCTCGGCAAAGTGGGGAGAGCTGCGTGGGTTGAAGGTGGTCAGTATTGCGCTTGGCTCTGTCAGTCTTCCGGAGGAGGACGCGGAAATGATTAAAAATCTCCAGCGTACGGTTGTTCTGCAGAATCCGAATATGGCAGGCGCCGCATTGGTGGGCGCGCAGGCAGACGCCATGAAAGCGGCGGCCTCCAATTCAGCAGGAGCCATGACAGGATTTATGGGCATGGGAATGGCTATGAATACAGGCGGTGTGAATGCGCAAAGCCTGTATGCCATGGGGCAGCAGCAGGCGGCAGGGAAACAGCCGTCCATGGAAAACGCATGGAAATGCACCTGCGGCGCGACTGTAAGCGGCAAGTTCTGTACAGAGTGTGGGGCTGCGCGGCCGGCCGGCAATAGCGGATGGAAATGCACCTGCGGGACAGTGAATAAGGGGAGGTTCTGCCAGAATTGCGGTACAAAGAAGCCGGAGGGCGTACCGCTTTACCGATGTGACAAATGTGGATGGGAGCCGGAGGATCCTGCTCATCCGCCGAAATTCTGTCCCGAATGTGGCGACATATTTGATGAAAACGATAAAAAGTAAAGAATGAGAGGAAATCAGTATGAAAAAAACAATGAAATTAATGATGTGTATGGTGATGGTGCTTGCCCTGATGTTCGGCCTGTCAGGATGTGGGGACAGTGAAAAGCAGCAGGAGGCGATTGATACCTTTAATGAAGTCAGCGAAGAGTTTGACGAGATTGCAGACATGATGAATGAAAATGCGGATGCAATCGATGAACAGACCTTTGGAAAATTCCAGGAAATGCAGGCCGCGCTTGTAGAGTGCAAAGATGCCCTGGAAAGCGACGAGGATGCCCCCGACGAAGATTATGATGTGATGATCGAGACCTTAAACCAGGTTAAGGACTGGCTGAAAGAAGCAAGGGCGGATGTTGAAGCCCAGATATCGGCAGCAGGCGAATAATCTTGGGCGAAGAATAAACGATAAGGGTCGGCGAGCTGTCAGGAGATATCGTGTGAGGATATCCTCCCTGACAGCTCTTTAGAGTGTATCTAAAGGACATACGTTACAATTCAGATATAGCAAGGAGAAAACAGATGGCTGCAATACAAGAATACAAATGTCCGCGCTGCGGCGGCGCCATTGCCTTTGACAGCGCAGCACAAAAGATGAAGTGTCCTTACTGTGACACAAAATTCGATATGGAAACACTAGCAAGCTATGACAGTGAATTGAAGAATGACCAGAAAGACGACATGAGATGGAAGACTGCTTCCGGCGCAGAGTGGCAGGAGGGTGAGGAGGGCAGGCTTCATTCTTATGTATGTAAATCCTGCGGCGGCGAGATTGCGTGTGATGAGAACACTGCGGCAGCGTCCTGTCCCTTCTGTGGGAATCCGGTGGTAATGATGGGGCAGTTTTCCGGAGAGTTGAAGCCAGACTATGTGATTCCCTTTAAACTGGATAAAAAGGTTGCGAAGGAAGCCCTTCGGAAGCATTATGAAGGAAAACGCCTGCTTCCGAAGGTGTTTAAGGATGAAAACCACATTGACGAAATAAAGGGCGTGTATGTCCCCTTCTGGCTGTTCGATGCCAGCGCCGACGTAAATATGCGCTATGAAGCAACAAAAGTCCGGAGATGGAGTGACAGTAAATATGAGTATACCGAAACCCGTTTTTTTGCTGTAAGCAGAAGCGGAAGCCTTGGATTTGAGAAGATTCCCGTTGACGGCTCTACGAAGATGCCGGACGATCTGATGGATTCTCTCGAACCTTTTGATTTTTCAAAGGCGGTAAAATTCCAGACCGCATATCTGGCCGGCTATCTGGCGGACAAATATGACGTGGATTCCAAAAAGAGCGCAAAGCGCGCGAATGCCCGAATACGAAAGAGCGCACAGGAAGCATTTGACGCGACGGTGAAGGGATATACGACGGTTACGAAGGAAAACGGCAGTATCCAGTTGAAAAACAGAAAGGTAGAATATGCTCTTTTCCCCGTCTGGCTACTGAATACAACATGGAACGGCCAGAATTATCTTTTTGCTATGAACGGCCAGACCGGTAAGATGGTGGGTGATCTGCCGGTGGATAAGGCAGCGTATAAAAAGTGGCTGTTTGGACTGACAGGAGTTATAGGCGGTGCGCTCTATGCCATTTTAGCCCTGCTCTGGCTGCTGTAAGGAGGTGATAGGCATGAAAAAGAAATTATGTAAAATATTTTTGGCTCTGCTTTTGTCTGTAATAATGGTATGTCCGGCGTTTGCCGTGAGCGATATGCAAAGATTTGTGGATGAAGCAGGCTTGCTTACAGGCAGCGAAGGAAGCGAGCTTCTTGAGCAGCTAAATGAGATCAGCGAGCGCCAGCAGGTGGATGTCGTAGTGGTCACGGTCAATTCCCTGGAAGGGGCGACTGCCATGGATTATGCCGATGATTTTTATGATGCGAACGGCTATGGTTTCGGAAACGAGAGAGACGGGATTCTGTTTCTCATAAGCATGGAGGAGAGGGACTGGTACATATCAACATCAGGCTTCGGAATCACGGCGTTTACGGATGCAGGGCTTCAATATATAGCCGACATGATCCTGAGCGATTTAAGTGATGGAGATTATGCGTGGGCATTTACCACCTTTGCCGAAATGTGCGATGATTACATCACACAGGCGAAGACAGGGGAGCCCTATGACGCAGACCATCTTCCCAAGGATCCCTTTGAGCTTATATTTGATCTTGTAGTCGCGCTTGCCGTAGGGTTTGTGATCGCTCTGATTGCCACAGGGATTATGAGAAGTAAGCTGAAATCCGTTTACAGCCAGACAGAGGCTGGCAGCTATGTTAAGAAGGACAGCCTGAAGCTGACGAAGAAGAATGACCTGTACCTGTATAAGCATGTTGACCGCAGGGAGAAGCCGAAGGAAGAAGAAAAGGATACTTCAAGCACTACAAGCAGTACGGGCAGTTCTCGCGGCTCTACCACACATACGTCGTCCTCCGGCAGAAAACATGGCGGAACCGGAGGAAAATTCTGAAGCGTTTCAGAAGAATAGAATATGAGATTACGCAGGAGGTTAGCCGCCTGGGCGGCGAAAATTACAGAAAAGATTTGTGTCTATATCTTTCATCGGCAGGGCGCTACATGGGCGGGGAGAATTGCGCTTGGCATCTGCCCCTCGATTCTTAAGGAGTTGGCAGGGCAGGTGAGAAAAGAGGTCTTTGTTGTGTGCGGGACAAACGGGAAGACCACGGTGAATAATCTGCTCTGCACGGCGTTGGAGGAGGAAGGATATAGGGTAGTATGTAACCATACGGGTTCTAATATGTTAAATGGCGTTGCGGCAGCATTTGCTTTAGGCACAAAATTGAACGGGGATTTAGATGCAGATTACGCCTGTATTGAGATAGACGAAGCTTCAACCATAGAAGTTTTCCGGCATTTTAAACCGGATTATATGGTGCTCACGAATCTGTTCCGAGATCAGTTGGACCGGTACGGAGAGATTGACGCCACCATAGATATCCTGGCTAAAGTTGTGCAGTCTGCCCCTGAGATGAAGCTTGTGTTAAATGGGGATGATCCCCTGTCCGCGTTCCTTGGCATGGACAGCGGTAATGATTTTGCGGCATACGGAATCAGTGAACGGGTGATTGAAGGTGATGAGACAAAGGAGATACGGGAGGGGAGGTTCTGCCGGCATTGCGGCGCCCGGCTTTCCTATCGGTTCTATCACTATGGGCAGCTTGGGGATTATGCTTGCTCTGAATGTGGATTTCAAAGACCAAAGATAGAGTTTGAGGGACAAAATATTGAGCTTGGGGAGGAAATTGCGTTTTCGGTAGGGGGAAGATACTTTCGGTCAGCCCATAAGGGCTTCTATAATGTATATAATATTCTGGCAGCGTATGCGGCATTGCGTACAGCGGGGATAAAGGCAGAGGGTTTTCAGCAGGCGCTTGCAGTCTTCCGTCCGGAAAATGGGAGGATGGAGGAATTCAGGCTTCGCGATAAGAGGATTCTGTTGAATCTGGCGAAGAATCCCACCGGATTTAATCAGAATATCAATGTGATCATGCAGGACGCTTTACCGAAGGAGTTGGTGGTGGTTATCAACGACAATGATCAGGACGGCGCAGATATTTCCTGGCTTTGGGACGTAGATTTTGAACGGCTTTCGGGGATGGGACAAGGCTCTGTCACGGCCAGCGGAATCCGCTGCCAGGACTTGATGCTGCGGCTGAAATATGCGGGGATTTCCTCTGAGCTTGAGCCGGACGTGGAAAAGGCTGTACGCAGATATATCGAGCAAGGCAGCGGTAATCTGTATGTGCTTGTGAATTATACTGCTCTGTTTGGAACCCGTAATATGCTGAAACGGATATGCAGGACAGGAAAATAACCTTCAATACTTGGGAGAACGAAGAATGAGAGATAAATCGAATATGAAAATTACGGTGGGGCACCTTTATCCTGAGCTTTTAAATCTGTATGGAGACCGGGGAAACATTGCATGTTTGATGCAGAGATGCCTCTGGCGCGGAATCAGGGCGGAAACGATAGAGTTAAATACAGAGGAGGATATTGATTTTACGAAGCTTGATATCGTGCTTTTGGGAGGAGGGTCTGACCGTGAGCAGATGCTTGTCTGCCGGAGGCTTAAGAAGATACAGGAGAAGTTTCGGGATTACGTAGAAAATAACGGCGTTGTAATCGCAGTCTGCGGGGGCTATCAGCTTCTTGGAAAATACTATCAGACTGATGAAGGCTTGATAGAAGGGTTAAATCTGTTGGATATCTACACAGAACAAGGAGAAGGGCGGCTGATTGGAAATATTATCCTGGACAGCAAGCTGTCCGATATTCCGGTGGTGGGCTTCGAGAACCACGGAGGGCGTACCTTTCTTAATGATGGCTGCCGGCCTTTTGGCAAGGTGTTATACGGCGCGGGCAATGATGGCAAAAGCGGTTATGAAGGAGTGATTTATAAAAATGTAATCGGAACTTATCTTCACGGACCTCTGCTTCCGAAGAATTCGCGTATCTGCGATTATTTGCTTGAAAGGGCGCTAGAGAGAAAATATGGTTCGGTCCAGCTTGAAAAACTGGATGACTGGCTGGAGATATCGGCAAATAAATATATTTTTAAAAGATTCATGAAAAGAAGGAGAATTGCTGTCTGAGTATCTCTTTTCTTTTTTTCCGATATATAGTAAGCTAATGTTAGCATAATTTAAATCGGAGGTAAAGAATGAGATACGATTGTTTAATCATAGATGATGAAAAACTCCTTGCAGACAGCACAGCGGAGTATTTTAATCTCTTTGGAGTCAAGACGGCGGCAGTATACAGCGTGGCCGGATGCAGAGAGTTTCTCAGGCAGGATACAGTAAGCCTTTTGCTTCTGGATATCAATCTGGGCGACGGCAGCGGATTTGAGCTTTGCCAAGAGCTGCGGGAAAAGACGGAGATTCCCATCCTGTTTATTTCTGCCCGTACCAGCGATGACGACAAGATTATCGCCTTTCATATCGGAGGGGATGATTACGTTCAGAAGCCTTATTCCCTCGGCGTCCTGCTTGCAAAGGTACAGGCTGTATTAAAACGCCTCAGACACGGTACGGACGCCGAAGACACCAGATATGCCGACGGGCGTTTGACTGTGGATTTTCAGGCGAAGCAGGTATTGGTTGAGGGAAATGCCGTCAAACTGACTGCGTTGGAATTCAAGCTTCTGTCCTATCTAATCAAGAATAAAAATAAGGCAGTCTCAAAGCAGGAATTGTTTGACGAGGTCTGGGGCGACAGGTTCACAGGAGACGGTACATTGAACGTACATATCCGTAAAATTCGTGAAGCCATCGAGCGCAATGCCGGCAAACCGGAATACATTCTTACAGTCTGGGGCGAAGGTTATAGATTCTGCGGAGGAAAATGATGAGGAAACGAACTTTTCTGGCAGGCTTACTGTTTCTTTTCTCCGTGGAGGTGGCGGTCATTATTCTGTTTGTCCTTCGTGATACAGAAAATCGGCAGGATTCCGTTCTGGTAAATGAAACGGTTCAGTCAGTCCAGTCAGACTGGAGTGCCATAGAAACACACAAGAGCCAGACAAGCCTTGATTATACTGTTCTGGATATGGAGGGAGAGCTTTTATTCCAAACCAAAGAGGGATTGAGCGACAGTATCAATATGGCTGTGCTTCACAGGGATACAATACTCGATCTTACGGTTGACGGGCAGGTTGTGGGGAAGCTTCTCATTGACAATGACAGCCGGCAGGTTTTTAAGAAGCAAAAGCAGACCTACATTTTTGTATTGATGGCAGCCCTTTTCCTGCAATGCGGCATGTGTATCGGATATTTCGTTTATTTAAACCAAGTCATTATAAAACCCTTCCAGAAGTTAAAAGGATTTGCAGAGCGTGTAGCAGGGGGCAATCTGGATATTCCCTTGACAATGGACAGGCAGAATTTGTTTGGGGCATTTACGGAGAGCTTTGACATCATGCGCTCAGAGCTTAAGAAGGCACGTTTGGCAGAAGCGAAGGCAAACGCCAGCAAGAAAGAGCTTGTTGCAAAGCTGTCCCATGACATTAAGACGCCTGTTGCAAGCATCAAGGCGGCTTCAGAAGTAGGGGCGGCGCTGGCGGATAATGAGAGACTTAGGGATAATTATACCCAGATTATCCGAAAAGCGGATCAGATTAACGCACTCATTACGAACCTGTTTACGGCAACCTTGGAGGAGCTTAAGCAGCTCACAGTGACGCCTGAGGATATGGAGAGTAAAGCTCTAAAGGAAATGCTTGAAAGCGCGGACTATCTCCACCGAGGGGTGATTCCGGCCATTCCGGAATGTATGCTGTACGCAGACCCACTCAGGCTGCAGCAGGTGTTCGACAATATTTTCGCCAATTCTTATAAATATGCGGGCACGAAAATAGATGTAAAGGTATGCAGGGGCGGACAGCGTTTGGATGTCCATATCGAAGATTACGGAGGCGGTGTCTGTGAGGATGAGCTTCCACTTTTGAGGGAGAAATTCAAGCGTGGAGGTAATGTGAAGAATATAGAAGGGGCGGGGCTTGGGCTTTATATTTCGGATTATTTTATGAGGGAGATGAACGGTGAGCTTGTGGTAAAGAACGGTGAGGAAGGGTTGGAGGTGGTTGTGGGGATTTGCTTGAGTAGTAGGTGACATCTTTAGGGTATCAATTTTATCTAAGCCGTCCGGTGCTGATAACACCGGGCGGTTTTTACTATAATAAATCTGAAATTTTGATAGTCAGGCCATCAAAAATGTAAACTGGTATTTCATCATCGAAAGAAAATAAGTCTGAATCTTCTTCACCTTCAAAGACATAAGCCTGTACGGCTTTCTTCATTGGGTTCACTATCCAGTATTCCCGAACCCCGGCTGTACGGTATTTGAATAATTTGATGGTATAGTCATTTTTGGGGCTGCCTGGGGAGACGATTTCAATAATCCAGTCCGGCGCACCTTTGCAGCCACGCTCTGATAACTTGTCTTTATCGCAAATAACGGAAATGTCCGGCTCCACCCATATTTTATCATCTGCATTCAGATTGACGGCGAATGGAGCTGGGTAAATCTTGCAGGAACCGTCATTCTTTTTGATATAATTATGAATTGTGGTAGATAGTTCTATAAGTAACTCCTGGTGTATTCGGTTCGGCGGAGCCATGGCGTACAGCTTGCCGTCGATTAATTCTGCGCGCTGTCCTTCCGGGAGGTTCCAGTAGTCTTCGGATGTATAAATTCGTTCCTGTGGCATTGGCATGTGGTCACATCCTTTCCAATTTCCAGTTCTTTCATGCGTTCAGCTTCTTTAGTAAGTACAAAATCAACCAACTCTTTACCATGGGAATCAAGAGAACGGTAAGGTTTTATTAGAATCTCAAATTCTTCTGGTGTAGAAGTGGTCATAACATCAACTTTATCCATACGTGGAGATTTTATGCCATTACACCAATTATATACAGAAGTACTTCCAACACCAAGTTTTTTGTTATTATATACTAATAGTGGCATAAATACAATAAAAAGTGAAAAAATTCACTTTAAGTGATGATGAAATATAATCATCTTAAGAAATCTTTAAGGATTGCCTAAAGACATATAAGATTTGAAACAATAAAATAGAACGTGTAATCAACAAATGCAAGGAACCGTAGTCAAGGGAGATTTGAATATGAAGAAAATATTACTGAAAACCGAAGCCTTAAGCAAATCCTTTTCAAGCGGCGGCAGCCTCCAGCACGTTCTGAAAAATATTGACCTGGAATTATATGAAGGAGATTTTACCGTAATTATGGGCGCAAGCGGCGCGGGAAAGTCCACGCTTTTGTACGCCCTGTCGGGGATGGATACCCCAACCCTTGGTACAATCACCTTTGCAGAGCAAGTAATCTCGAAGCTTAACCAGGACGAGTTGGCGGTGTTTAGGCGCGGCCATTGTGGATTTGTATTCCAACAGATATACCTGATTGACGGAATGTCTGTGATGGATAATGTACTGGCGGCAGGGCTGCTTGCCTGCAGGGATAAAAAAGTAATCCTGCAAAAAGCCAAGGAATTGTTTGCCGCTGTGGACATTTCCGAGGAAACACAAAAGAAGTTCCCTACACAGATTTCAGGAGGAGAAGCCCAGAGGGCAGGAATGGTCCGCGCCCTGATAAACAGTCCGGAAATCCTGTTTGCCGACGAGCCCACAGGCGCCCTCAACTCAAAGACCGGTCTGGATGTGCTGGATACGCTGACCCGATTTAATGAGATGGGCCAGAGCATTGTCATGGTGACACATGACATGCGTTCTGTACGGCGGGGCAACCGTATTCTGTACTTAAAGGACGGTGTAATCCTAGGAGAGTGTGAGCTTGGAAAATACACATCTCATGCTCCGGACGACGCGGCAAGGCAGGAAAAGCTATCCTCCTTCCTTATAGAAATGGGGTGGTAGATATGAGAAAAAGTTTTCTTCTTGCCCGTTCTAATTTGCGCATGGCAAAGGGACAGACCGCCGCGATTATTGTACTTATTTTCCTTGGGGCGCTCATGCTGAACCTGTGGCTTGTGCTGTCCATGGACTATAAACAGAACTTTGACCGCTGCCACGACAGGCTGAATGCAGAGCATGTAACCTTTGCAATCGACGGCGACAGCAGAGAAATACAGGATTTCGTTAAGGCTGCGATTGAAGAAGACGAGCGCACGGCAGAATATTTCCTGGCTTCAGTCATGCACATGGTAGGAATTTTTGAGTATAACGGCGGTGAAATGAACACAGAGCTTATCTTCATGGAGAAGGAAGCCGCCCTTTCCCGACCGGTAGGGAAAATAGAGATAGTCGAGGATAGCAGCTATACAAGCGGAGTCTATATGCCATACCTGTACAAATCAGACAATATTGACATTGGCAAGAAAATAGATATCTCCATCGGGAACCAGAAAATGTCTTATACTGTGTGCGGTTTTTTTAACAGCGCCATGACAGGCTCTCACAACTGCGGTATGTGCGGGATATTGCTTACCGAGGACTGTTATCAAGAGCTTAAGGACGCCGGATGCGCGCCTCTTTCGACACTTTGCTCGATACGGCTTAACGATAAGACAGAAAGTGTGGATTATGACGCAATGCTAAAGGATGCCGTTTCTGCGCGCTTCGCTGCCGCACGAACAGTAAGCAATACCTATGACATGGTATCCCGTTCACGTTACATTTCCCAAATGATTTGTTCAGCGATTATGAGTGCAATGGCATTTTTGATACTTCTGATTGCACTGGTTGTAATCGCGTCCAATATCATTAACTATATCCAGGAGAATATGAAGAACCTTGGCGCGCTCAAGGCGGTGGGCTACACCAGCCGTCAGCTTGTTTGTTCCCTTCTTTTGCAGTTTACAGGGATTTCTCTGGCAATCGCCGTGGCAGGCGCAGGTCTTTCCTATGTCCTGTTTCCCTATGTAAATGAGATGATGGTGTCGCAGACGGGTATCCCCTATGAAATCAGGTTCCTGCCGATTCAATTTTTCCTGACGCTTGGGGTCTTGGGAGGGGCAGTTTCCTTTGTAGTATGGATGTCTTCGCGTAAAATCAGAAAAGTAGAGCCTATTGTTGCACTCCGGCAGGGAATTTTGACACACTCGTTTAAGCGTAATCATATTCCACTTGAAAAGACGCGGGTACGACTGAATGCTGCGCTGGCGCTTAAGACGACTCTTTCCGGTATGAAGCATAACGTAACCATTTGTATTACCATGCTGGTGTTATCTCTTGTCGCCGTATTTTCCGGAGTGATGATCGAAAATATGATTGCGGATATGACTCCGTTTCTGAATATGATTGTGGGAGAGATTGCGGACAGTTGTATCAATGTGGAGGCAGACGCCGAGGAAAAATTCCTTGCAAAAGTCAATGGGGATGAACGGGTTTTGAAGGCTTACCTCTATAATAGCGTTCAGATGCTTCACGTGGGCGGCGATGTGCTGATGGTCACAATAACAGATGACTTTTCGGAAGTCAATAATCAGGATGTGATGATTGAGGGAAGATTCCCGAAGTATGACAATGAGATGGCGATTGCCGCCAAGTATGCAAAGGAGAGAGAGTTGGAAATTGGAGACGAGATTTGGCTTACGGTGGACGGCAGAGAGGGTGGGTATATCGTATCGGGGTTCGTGCAGATTACCAACAATCTTGGCAAAGACTGCCTGATTACGAGAGAGGGGTATGAACGTCTGGGTGAACTTCAGAATATGAGTTACTATCTGAATCTTGCAGAGGGTACGGATATCGGTGCATTTAATACCGAAATAAAAGAATATTTGAAGGGAAAAGTAAATGCAACGATTGATATTGCGGCGACGATTGAAGGGACGGCCTCGGTCTACGTTTCGCTGATGAAAATGATTGTATTTGCCGTACTTGTGCTGAGCGTGGTTGTGATTACCTTTGTATTATACCTGCTTGTACGGACCATGATAAGCAATAAGAAACGTGATTATGGGATTTTGAAAGCGCTTGGCTTCACAACGGGACAGTTAATTTTGCAGACGGCATTTTCCTTTATGCCGGCAGTTATCTTATCGACGGTTATAGGAGTGATTGTGAGCAGTGTTGTCATTAATCCGTTGGCCGCTGTATTTTTAGGGG
This sequence comes from uncultured Dorea sp., assembly GCA_910584575.1. Classification (GTDB taxonomy): domain Bacteria; phylum Bacillota; class Clostridia; order Lachnospirales; family Lachnospiraceae; genus Sporofaciens. The sequence continues at coordinate 818 of CAJUBG010000047.1, read as the reverse complement.
ATATCGGGATTGTGAAATGTACGTTTACGGTTCCGGTGGGATACAATATTCTGGCAGGCGTGGGGATGATTCTGGCAGCGTTTGTAATTGCGTGTCTGCTTTCTGTAAAGATAAAGAAGATAACGCCAAGGGCGCTGCTTGCGGGAGAGTAAAAGATTATCCTTTTGTAATACAAATATTTGCTTTTGACAGACAATAGTGATATTATGAATGTAGGCAAAGCAAGAAAGGGGATGTATCTATGGCATTAGCAACTTTAACCGCACGAGTTAGTGAGGAAGATAAACTCAGTTTTGACGCATTTTGTTCCAATGTAGGATTGAATACATCTACTGCGATTAATCTTTTTGTGAAGGCTGTTTTACGTGAAAATAGAATTCCGTTTGAAATAGCACAGTCTCCAGACCCGTTTTTCTCGGAAACTAATATAGCTTATGTAAAAAAATCAGTACAGGAACTTAAGGAAGGAAAAGGGACGGTTCATGAATTGATTGAGGTGGATGATGAGTGAAAAAATCTGGTCTGATGATGCATGGAAAGATTATATTTATTGGCAGACACAGGATAAAAAAATAGTTAAGCGTATTAATCAGCTTATTAAAGATATTGAACGTAATGGGTGTATGGTGGGTATTGGAAAACCAGAACCTTTGACGGGAGATTTAAGAGGTGAATATAGTCGTCGAATTAATGAGAAAGAGCGATTAGTTTATCATATGGAAAATGGCAGAATATATATTGCTCATTGCAGAGGCCATTATGGAGATAAATAATATAAGGGGGGGCTGTTGCACAAAACAAAAAATATCTTGCTTAGT
>CAJUBG010000046.1 GCA_910584575.1 uncultured Dorea sp. | reverse complement strand
TTATTCTCCTTACCGCAGAATACACATACTTTCTTTCTTCTGCGTCCGCCGCCTCTTCTCTTGAAGCCGCCTTCCGGACGATTGCCTTTATCGTAAGCCATGGTCATTACCTCCTTATCTCATATTCACCGAAGCCTGCACATCGCTTGTACGCCGCTTCGCGCCTAACTAAATGGTAATTCTTCATCAATTCCATCCGGAATATTCATGAAGCCGTCACCTGCATCCGCTGCGGGAGCCGGCGCTGGTGCCGGTGATGGCGCTGAACGGAAACCTCCGGCATTGGCGTCGCTCACCGCCTTACTCTCAGCGAACTCCTGTTCCTCCACCACAACCTCTGTTGTGTAGACCTTCACGCCGTCCTTGTTCGTATAGCTTCCTGTCTGAATCCTTCCTGTGATTACGACCTTAAGCCCCTGACGGTAAAATCTCTCGGCATGCTCAGCCGCTTTCCCAAATGCCACGCAGTTGATAAAGTCAGCAGTCGCCTCCCCATCCCTCTTGAACCTGCGGTCAACGGCAAGGGTGTATCTTGCGATTGCCAATGAGTTCTCTCCCTGAGAGTATCTCACTTCCGGATCTCTTGTTAAGCGTCCCATCAAAATTACTTTATTCATATAATTACCTCTACTTCCTGCCTATGCTTCCTGTCTAACGCATAAATACCTGATTACGTTGTCCATAATGCGGATTCTCTGTTCAATCTCGCCCGGAACATCAGCTTCAGCATCGAAGTGGATGAAATAGTAGTATGCTTCTCTCATCTTCTGAATCTCGTAAGCTAATCTTCTCTTACCCCATTCATCGACATCAGAGATCTGGCCGCCGAAGCGCTCTACTAACGCTTTCACCTTCTCGACTACCTGTGCTCTCTCGTCATCTTCGATCTTTGCACTGACAACAACAGCTAATTCATATTTGTTCATGTCGTCTCTGCACCTCCTTCTGGTCTTTTGGCCCGCGTCATCATGATTCACGAGCAAGGATATCTGCCGTCTGTAATTGGCAGATTCATTGTATCACGGATTACTATGATATCATAATCCTGGGCTTGTTTCAAGCCTTTTTCCGTAAATCCTTCGTGTTTTTTTCCACGAGCTTACGGGAAATCATAATCTGATGGCTGCACCCCAGACATTTCAGACGGAAATCCGCCCCGACTCTCAAAATCTCCCACTCCTTACTGCCGCATGGATGCTGCTTTTTCAGCGTTACAATATCCCCGACCTCATATACATAATCATTTCTCATGAATTACTCCTTTACTTTCACGCCTCGGACTACAAACCTGTGGTCATTATTCGCACTGGTACAGGTGGACAGCGTAACAATGGTGTCGCCTGTCGTCACCTCAATTCCGGTGTCATACATTGCCACCTCCTTCGTCATGTTCAGGAACTTCTGGTAATCATCATTGGTTGGGAAATCCGTCAGATACGTATCAGAAGTATCCAGCACCTCTCCCACAGAATAGATATGATAGACCAACTCCTGCCCGTCCGGCGTGTAGATATAAAAATACGGGTTCGCCTCCCAGAACGCCTTGTCTTTATAATCCTCCAAATGCCGGAACATAGAGCCGTCATTCATATAATGCCCGTACAGAATCGAATTTTCATCCAGGAAATTCGTATTATTATCCACATTCAGGAAAATGGTTCCCAGGGTATTTTCATTTGCGGAAAATGTCTTGTGCAGATATTCCTCATTATCCTTTCCCTGCACAACAGGATAATTGATGATTGCCGGCTCTGGGTCGAATCTCAGCCAGGCGATTGTGTCCGGATTCAGCGCAAGCAGCTCGTCAAAATTCACCTTATATTTCGGCCCTCCGTCTTTGTTTTCCTCAATAGCAAGCTCTCGGATCTTTTCATACTCGCTTCTGCCGTCATAGTAGCCCTTGCCAATCTTAATCAACTGAAAAGCAGATATACAGAACACGAATGCAGCTATAACCAAAATCACATTAGTCACCAGACTGTTCCTCTGCTTCTTCTTTTTCCTTCGTCCCCTGTGGCCGGCGCTTCTGCCCTCCGGCGTCCGTCCGCCTGCACTTCGGCTTCTCATACTCCTGCCGTCTGCTTTACCGGCACTCCCACGGCGGATTCCCTCATCCTGTGCCGGCCTCTTACCTGCGCTGCTCTTTCGGATACTTTTCCCATCCGGACGCCGCTTGGAAATACTCTTGCCGTCCGGCCTTCTGCCGTTTTTAATTTCTTCCATATTCTGCCCCTCTACTTAAACTTATACTCCATAATCTCCACAATCGTTTTTTCTGTTCCTACCATGCCCGGAGATGCAATCATCCCCATGTGGCGCATGGTATCCTCTGGCGTTCTCCCGTTGATTCCATGTATACTCTCGATACTCACCCCCGAAAGCGCCATATTTACGGCACGGAACGCCGCATCTACGGCCACAATTCCTTTCATTGCACAGCCATGATTTCCTCCGTCGCAAATCATTCCGGTGAGTCCGCTTGCCATATTCCGAATCACTCTGTCAACCGCGTCCTCGTCCGCACCCTTCATGAATGCAAGGCCGCACGCCATCCCTGTTCCTGCCGCAATGCCGCACCCGCAGAACGCAGATAATCTTCCGGAATACTCCTTGATATACATGGTAATCAGATAGCTAAGGGCTGCCGCGCGCCAAAGACGCGCCTCCTCCATCCCGTCTCCCTCAACCTTATACTGCGCCAGCAAAGGCATTGTTGCAATAATACCATGCGCCCCGCTTCCGGTAATACTCATCGCCGGCCTTCCAAGCCCAAGCACCCTTGCTTCAATCGCCCCGTTACACAATAGCTGAGCCGTTCTCAACACATCCTTTGAGAAAATGCTGCCTCCGTTTTCTTTCAGCAGACATTTTGTAATCGTTGCCCGTTCAGATGCAAGCCCTTCCTCCAAAAGCTCTGTGTTCATGGAAAATGCCTCTCTGATAAACGAAATCTCCTCCTCTGGGACTTCCCTGACATAATTCAAAATATCCTTCAGGGAATACTGATGCACAACAGGTAGCTCATTTGACTCTAAGGCGTCTCCTGCGGCTTCGTCTTTTACCTCCTGCAAATACGTTCCATCCCCGTAAATCTCCTCGCCATTCTTCTCTATGGAAACAATATTGGTATGGCTGCCCCGAATATGTACAGTACAGCAATCCTGTTCTGTCTCCACCGTTGCATCTATGGTAATCTCTGAGCCTATATGGTCAAGCACCGCCTCTACCAGCCCCATCTCCACCATCCTGGCCGCCCTCGCATCCTCCTCAGGCGTAATATCGGCAAGCGATTCCAGCCCTTTTTTCGCATCTGTCGCCAGTGCGCCCAACGCCGCTGCATACAGATTGCCAAAATTAGAGGAATTAGGGATTCCACATGTATAAGCATTCTTATACATGCCGGAGTTCAATGCCACCCGTACCTTCCGAAGCTCTCCCTCCACATGGGAGACTGCGCTTGCAACCGCAAAGGCGATAGCCCCTGGTTCCGTAACTCCAAGAGCAGGCTTCATATCTTCTTTGATTAATCTGGTTAATTCCTTCATCACTTTCACTCTTTCGCTCTTTTCTCTGATAGCATATTATATCACGAACCAGCCCTCTATGAAAGCATTTCAGAACTTTGGATTAAAAACTTTATATATTTTTTATCTGTAATTTATTGACTTTCCCACTATACAGCGTATGATTGAACATATATTTAGGAGGTTGATATACGTGAAAGAAAAATTAATTCGATTTATGTATGGTCGTTATGGAATGGATTCCTTGGGTAAATTTACCATCATTGCCGGACTTGTCACCATGATTCTGGCCGGATGGAACAACAGCATGATTTTGTCCCTTTTGTCCTGGGCATGTATCATTTATTCCTATTTTCGGATGTTTTCCAGGAATATTTACAAGCGTTCTTCGGAAAACCAATGGTATCTGAATCGGACTTACAAGCTTAGGACTGCTATTTACAAACAGAAAAACCTGATGGTACAGCGCAAGACTCACCATATCTACAAGTGCCCGACCTGCCGTCAGAAGATTCGTATTCCGCGGGGCAAAGGACGGATAGAGATTCGTTGCCCGAAGTGTAACTCCACATTTATCAAAAACAGCTAGGACGAGGTTTCTGATGTTTGGATATATTGCAATCAATAAAGCAGAGATGAAATTCAAGGATTACGACATGTACCACTCCTACTACTGCGGCCTGTGTAAATGCCTGAAAGAGCGTTACGGCATCCGCGGACAGGTGACGCTGTCCTTTGACATGACATTTTTAATCGTGCTCTTAACCGGACTCTATGAACCGGAAACCAGGAAAGAAGTGGTGAACTGCATTGCGCACCCTCTGGAAAAACATACTGCCAGGACGAACAAATACACAGAATATGCCGCCGCTGTCAACCTCATTTTATCCTACTATAAGTGCAAAGACGATTGGGAGGACGACCACAGGCGGAGGGGATATATTGCGGCAAGGCTTTTGACTCCCAAGATGAGGGAGATTCAGAGACAGTATCCCTCCAAAATTGCCGCCGTTTCCTCCAATTTAAAACGTTTGTCTGCATTAGAGAAAAAAAACGAGCAGAACATTGACCTGATGGCAGGGTTATTCGGAAATATCATGGCAGAGCTGTTTGCATACCGCAAAGACGAGTGGGAGGCTTCCCTTCGGAGGATTGGTTTTTTCCTGGGTAAATTCATTTACCTGATGGATGCCTACGAGGATGTAGAAAAGGATATTCAGTCCGGTAATTACAATCCTTTCAAAGAAGCGTATCAGAACGACCCATTCTTTTCAGATAACTGCCGGAAGCTTTTGACAATGATGATGGCAGAATGTTCCCGTGAATTTGAAAAACTGCCAATACTCTTGCATACTGACATTCTTCGTAATATACTATATTCTGGTGTTTGGTGCCGTTACACGCAAATCAGCGAAAAAATGCGCGCCGCAGATGATAATAATTCAGATTCAGGAGAAGAAAAATGACAGATCCATACCGCGTTCTGGGTATACCTCAGAGCGCATCTGACGAAGATATAAAAAAGGCATACCGGAACTTAAGCCGTAAATATCATCCGGATGCCAATATTAATAATCCCAATAAAGATCAGGCGGAAGCCCGATTCAAGGAGGTTCAGCAGGCTTACCAACAGATCATGCAGGAACGGGAATACCAGGATTCTAACCCCTACGGCGGTTTCGGGAATTTCCGTGGCTTCAATGCACAATATCAGCAGGCAGGCCCAGGAGGTGCAGAGACGGAAGGAGACCTTCACATGAAGGCCGCCTTCAATTTTATCAACAGCCGCCATTATCGTGAGGCATTAAACCTTTTGAATGGGATTCATGAGCGAAATGCCCGCTGGTACTATTACAGCGCTCTGGCAAACTCCGGTATCGGCAATAACGCCATTGCTCTCCAACATGCTCAGGAGGCTTGCCGCCTAGAGCCCGATAACATGCAGTATCAATTCCTTGTCCGGCGTTTTGAAAGCGGCGGCACCTGGTATCAGCAGCAGCAAGGGCCTTACCAGACCACATTTACAGGCGGAGGCGACTGGTGTACGAAGCTGTGCATCGCCAATATTATCTGTAATATGTGCTGCGGCAGCGGCTTCTGTTGTGGCGGAGGCGGAATGCCTGGCGGTTATATTTAAACGTATTTTGTTCATAGATAAAATCTTAAGAAAGGGGCAACAGCCATGCTGGAATATCTGGTACTTTATCAGAGTGAATCCGGAAACACGAAGAAGATTGCCGCGACGATTTTCTCCCATCTTCCCGGAACCTCCAAAGACTTGATTGACATCATGACGGACAAGATGATTCCGGAAGCGCGCATTTACTTTATAGGCTTCTGCGTACATCAAGGTTCCTGCAGTATGGTGGTCAGTGATTTTCTGAATGACTTAAGCGGCAAACGGATTGCTTTGTTCGGGACCTGTGGCATGGGTGATTCTCCGGAATATTACAGCACCATTGAGCACAGCGCAAATGCATGGATTGAATCTGACAACGAATATCTGGGGGCATTTATCTGTCAGGGCAAGATGCCGCATAAGATTCGTCAAAAATACGAAGCTATGCGGACGGCAGAAAATACTGCAAAGATTAACATGTGTCTTCGGAACTTCGACGAGGCGCTCACCCACCCCGACAGTCTTGATATAGAACATGCGAAGGTGTTTGTGGAAAAGATATTGAAAAGAGTTAAGGCAGAGGAGTATTAAGTCCTCTGCCTTAATCATGTAACAAAAAGGCTCTATATGGGAAGTTCCAGATAGATATCCTTTCCTTCTTTGATGGAAATGACCACTTTGCCACTCTTTACCGTAGTAACCGCGCCCTGTACATTCATATCGACTGCCGCTGCTGGCGCAGGCGCCGCTTCTTCTGCCGCTTCCTTAGCTTCCCCTTCCGCAACGTCCTTGAAGCCCTCCACGTTGTCAACGGTTAATGGGCAGAGCGAATCGCTCGTCTTTGTTAATTTAGCCCCCAATACCTGTCCGATTGTCAAACACCCGTCCAGATTCAATAATCCGGAATCAACCAGTTCATCAAAGATTGCAGGATCCTCCAGGTTCGCAGCCTCGATGGTAATGCCTCCCTCTGCCCGACAACACAATACTGCCGGATCATTCGCATGTGCTTTCGCGGTTTCTGCTGTAATAGACATACTTGTTACCTCCTCTTTATGTTGTATATACTGTCTTAAGTATATCTGTCCTGCGCTGTGAATTCCAATCACTTTTTTTCATGTATGGGAGGTATTTATCGGGATTTTCTATCAGTAAAATATTTTATTACTTTTATCGCATCGCCCTGCGCTTCACTGTATATCCAATACCTGCTGCCCCCATCATCATAAAGAGTACATAGAGCAGTATGGCATTCGTATCACCAGTCTTCGGAGACGGCTTTTTACTTGGAACAGCGGTTCCCTTCCCACTACCGAGATTACTGCCGCCGCTGCCTCCTTCTGCCCTAACAGGCTCAATCTCAGACCATCCAAGAGCAATCGGAGACAAGCTGAATACTTTGAATTCAACTCCTGCATCTGTCTTGGTAATTGCCGGATATTCAATATCCCCTGCTTTCATATCCTTGCTGTCTACGGTAAGCATATGTGCAGCTACAAAGTTGTGGGTGCCCTTTCCTGTCCCTTCCGGATACGCCAGTTTTACCACTACGCCCTCCTTCGGGAAATTCTCGCTATCTACCTCAACCAGCTCACCCTTTTCATTCACAATGCATAACATCACATCATAAACTTCAACTTCTGCAATCTCCGCTGAATTCGTTCCGAACTTCTTTCCAATCTCAGCAAGTGTCTTTGACTTCATGCTATTGGTAATCTGGATTGGCGTCTCAAACTTCTTCTCCAGACCTGCCGGAACATAGGTAATACCGCTTTCATGCTTTAATTTATATACTACGCCTTCCTCACCATTCTCTACCTCTACATCCTGAATGGTAATCTTCGTAATGTTACCCGTAATCGTTGGTAAACTATCCGGATATTTATAATTATCTGCATCCGCACCTGTCAATACAACCGGAATTCCGTCCTTCCATGCCAGCGTTACTTCCTGTTTGCCAGCCTTAAGACCTTTGTAGGTTCCGGTTAATTTGTCAGAACCACATACAAACTTCACGTCATCAGAACCAATTACTCCGTTAATCTTCAGACTGCCGTAAAGCGTTGCCTTTGCATCCGTCTTGGCGTCACCCGCAGCATTATCGGCTCTGTCTGCCGCGCCCAGGTCACTTGTATCCCAACTAAGGGTAGCTTTTGATACATACAGTTCAGCGTATGCTGTTGTCTCTGCATATTCCTCCGTAGAAGATGCAACGGCAATCATCCTGGTCATTCCTGCCTTTTTAATGTGCACCTTTCCATTATTGTCAATATCCGCAATGTCTGTATCTTCAATATTATAGGTTACTTTACTTCCCTGTGCCGAGCCTGTCGTCCCTACGGTAAAATCTGAAGCCCCGTATTCTCTGTTCTCCACTGGTGTTACAAACCGGAAGTCAGACTGGCTGAGCTTATCTACTACCGTAATTGTAACCTCTATATTATATGGGAGATAATTCATAGCCTCAGTGACCGGAATAGTAATCACAGCCTGCTTGTCCTTGTTCTTATTGTCATTCACGAGCGTGTATGACAATCCTCCCGCCTCTGTCAAACTTGGAACTTTGCTTAAAACCTGTTCAGGGTCTTTCACCTCAATCTGCCCCGTCTTTGCACCCTCCGGCAGCTTCAAATCATACGTCCCTGTATTGCCATAACCATTTTTGATTTCAATTTTCTCATTTTCTTTGGCAAGTTTATTGATGGTAAATGCAGCCTCTAATGAATCCCATGTGTAGTTACAGCCTTCTTTTGGAGTAACAACCATTTTGCCTGTTCCGGCGTTGATATTGTCACGATATTCTACCGTATAATCCTTATCTTTCTCAAGAGTAATGTCTACACCTGTTGAATCTGCTGCCTTTACAACTACGGTATGGCTTGGAAGAATTTCTTTCCCTAACTCATAGGTATACTCTCCGGTTATGGTTACCTCTGGCTTTACCTTCTTTGGCAAAACCGTAAATGTAACGTCTGCGGACATCCTGCTGTCCTCAAAGGAAGCCTTCACTCGATATGTATGCGTTCCAACCGGTAAGTTTGCTTCCGCTACACACTCTGCGCCTGTGGAAGAAATAAGACGTTCGCTGCCTGTTGTAACATCATACCATTCATATGTCACATTCGCTGCTTCTACCGCACCTGTGACGCTTGCTTTCATCTTCGGCGGAGTCTGATATCCATATTCAACGCTGGATGGCTCTGCCGTTACGGTCACGTCTTTGATCGCGCCTGTTGGAAGCGGTTCTTCGATTCTGGTACCCGCCACATTGGGATTTGAGGATACCTGCATCCGAATCTTATCATCACAGACCAAAGAGCCGTACAGACTTCCCTCACTTCCTGTATATGTATAGACCACTTTCTTGTTATCTGCTGCGGAAGCCGCTTTTGGATCTACTCTGTATATATTTTTTGCGTCATTAAAATAGAATCTGCCATCATAATAGGAAAGTCTGGCGTAGCTTCCTTGCCAATAGCTATTAGCACCCGCTTCCCATTTTGATGTAAATGTAGCCACCGTCTCCTCTTTATCCCCTGACCTGGAAACCAACATATTGTCAAAATTATTTTGATTAGTCGGATACTTCAAATAGTAATCTTTACCATCAACCGTAAAGATTGCAGATACTCCGCCTTGCCAATATGCATTATCATACGTTGTAGAAGTACAGCTACGCGCTGTCGTCCAACTATGATGGCCTTTTTCTTGCCCTTCGCTGCCAATCTTTGTATCGCTATTCAGGAAATATTTATGTCTGACATAACCTAATTTGTCTACCGTCGGGTCATCCCATGTCACGTCTACATGATACCAATTCCCGTCAAGCTGAATAACATTCCACATATGGTTCATGGCTGTACTATTGACATAATCAAATGGAATTCCTGCCCTTTTCATCATTGCTGCATAGGCAAGGCTGTATCCCTGGCAGACTCCCGTTCCTTCTACAAACGCCGAATAGACGTCACGCTTTTGAAGGCTTGTGTCGTAACTCATATGCTGTGCCAGATAATCATGGCATGCCCTTGCAATCTGCATCTTGCTCATACCTGCCGGATTCGGAACGGCTTCACTGTATGCCTTATTAAAAGCATTCTCGAAGATCTGGACACTCTGTTTCGTATACGCAGGATTATATAACGGAGTAACACCTACTACTATCCCTGTCGCTGATGAATAACTCCAAGTTGCACTCAACACATAAAACAGATCTGGATTCATATTCACAAGCTCTGTGAATAACACTCCCATCTCATCATTAGATATCTGATAAGCGCTTACATCAATCTTTGTCTCCCATGCCTTCATTCCGTTCAACAGCGCTGTCTTTGCACCTTCCTTATCGGACGCGGCACGTGCCCCTGATTCTTCATCCAGAGACAACATCATCGGCATGTCCATCACACCGAAGCCGCCGCACTGGTAGATATAACCGCTTAAATCAATCTTTTCTTCTACGAGTTCGTCATCAGCTTCCTGATTATCCTCTGGCTTCTCTGTAACTTCTTGTGGCTTCCCTGTCTGAGAAGTCTCCTGCCCCTTATCCTCCGGCTTCTTATCTGAAGCGCCCTCCTGCTTTTTATCTGTAAGCGTCTTATCCTCCGGCTGCTTGTTCTCTGACTCATTGTTGTCTGTTTCACTTGCTTCCGGCGTTTCACCATCCTCCTTGGACGTCAATACATCCGCCTGATCGGGTTCCCCGCCCTCTGCAAGTGATGTCAGAGCCGGCAAGTTCGCTGAACCGCCAATCACCACAAGAGATAACGCCACAGCCAGAAGCCGCTTCAACCGTTTTTTCCTCTCCTTCATGCTTCTTTCTCCTTCATACACAATCAATTATGTTACATCTCCATAATTCTATCATATATCCATATTTAAAAAAAGTATTTTTTTAAATACTTTCAGTACCAAATTTACACATTTTCTGTATATCTGCACGCAGGATACCCGCTGCACCCCCAGAACTCCCCAAACTTTCCGCTGCGTTTCTTTAGAAACTGCCCGCATCTTGGACAGACCTTCATATTCTCCATAACTGTCGGAGACGCCAGTTCCTCTCCCAGTTTCTCGAACACCTTCTGGTTCATACTGCAATCGGCAAGGGCACGGTGCGCCCCATCCGTGGAAATGTGATAATACGACGCCAAATCCACCAGCCTGTGGTGGGATAACTTAGGCAAACACTGTCTTGCCAGTGACAATGTGTCTATGTAGTCATTAACAAATGTCTTTCCCCAATAATACTCTGCATCCCGCCAGATAAATTTCATATCAAAGGTATGGATATTATGTCCTACCAGAAAATTTTGACCCACAAAAGCATCAAAATCTGCCAACGCTTTCTCAAACACAGGCGCGTCTATCACCATATCGTCATAAATGTGGTTGACCTCTGACGCGCGATACGGAATCGGCCTTTCCGGATTCACCAGTGTGGAAAATGTATCCACAACCTTGCCGTTCTTCACTTTGACCGCCGAAATCTCAATCACAGCGTCATTTACCCAACTGGTTCCTGTTGTCTCAAGGTCAAAGACAACATAATCTTTGACGTACTTATCTTGTTTTCTTCCCTTTTTATCTCCAAGCATATTCCTATTCTCCCCTTAATCAATCCTGTAAATTGCCTTCAAAAGCATTTTTCCTGTATCCGTCTTGAAAACCTTCTCCAACATGTTGCGTATATTATCTTCCGGATAATTATTTTCATCCGCATTTACCAGATAATCTGCTTCTATTAAAATCTGATAATCCATTCCCTCAATATCCGTCAAGGTATGATGATGCCCCACCAGATAGGCAATACGCTCTATCATTTCTTTTTCTACTAATCCATCTAAAAAATTTCGCACAAGGGGCATCCCTTCCTCCTCCTGCTTCTTCCCATCGGTATTGCCGTATTTTTCCCTGCACAGAGGACAGGCAATATCATGGAGAATAGCAGCAATTTCAAGCGTTTCCTGTTCGTCCGGCGGCAATCCTTCACATTCGCCAATGGTTTTCGCATAGCCATACACCTTAAGAAAATGATTAATATCATGTGTATTTCCATGAGAATAAAGAATCATTTTATTCATAATGTCTGATACCCGCATCCTATTCTCCCCCTTTTTCATTTACTATAACAGAAATAAACCACACAATCAATCTAACGCAGTATATATAGTAAAAAATCAAGTTGAAACCAATGACTTTTATCCTCATTTATGGTATTATTTTAAGAAACACTTAGAAATAATGCACAGTGAACGCAGAAAGGGAAATTTCTATGACCAAAAAAGAAGTTTTGAAAAAATGGATATTAATGATAATTATTTCATATATAGTAATCTTTACAATACACTTTATTGCATCCATTCTACTCCATAAACAACATGAGCTGCTAAGCTTTTACCTCATTGTATGGACAATCTGCTATACGTTTTTCTATTTTATTAGAAATCGCAGAATACTATTAAAAAAGAAATAACGAATACTTAAAAGGGGCTTCCAGGAATAATCAACAATACCTGGCGCCCCATTTTCTTAATTACTTAAACCTTATTGTATGATATCTTGCAATTTTTCTTATAACATGCAATTCCATATTTGTGAATCGTCTGCACTCCTTCTTGCATAAGAACACTTTCATAGCCCGCATCCTCAATCTGCTTCATTGCCTCGCCACATGCCAAATCAAACGCCCCGCTTTCAGCATACTTTACCTCTATAATAGAACCAATATTTTTTGAAGGAACTATAATCACAATATCTGTATATCCAATACCAGACTCTACATTCGATTTCACAATCCAACTTCCTTCTGCCTTCAGTAATCCCAACAAAATTCCGTGATAGAAATTCTCTTTCATTTCCTTTTTTACAAAAGTATCACGGATGCTAATGGAATCCTCCATAAAATCGTTAAAAATCGTCTGTACTGTATCTGCGTCTCCATTATTAATTGCCTCACAGAAATTCTTCCATTTTTTCACATTACCGAATACTTTTTTCTTGAACCAGACTAAAATCCGCTTTTTGAAAATCTCTAGCACTTCTCTGTTCGGAATCACAAGTTTATGAAGCCCATTTGCAGGTCTGCCAATGTCTGTCAGATACCCTGTCGCAAAAAGCACACTCCACAGGTATGCCTGCCGCGTATCATCATCTTCATTTTCAAAATCCCTATAAGTTAATTCCGGTATGAGAGCCTTTTCCACTGCATCGCCAGAAATCAATGCCTCTATTTGACTTTTTGTAGTCTCTGATGCCGTTGATATAATATCCTCTACAATCGCATTACTACTGCTATTCTCCCAATGGGCTTCCATAGGCGCCTCTGCCCATACTCGAAGTTTATCACACTGATTAATCACATCCCACGGACAATATACATCCACGAATCCAAAATGATATCCGTCATACCATTCTTTAACATCGTCAAACCGTTCCCCAACTCCATAATATTCCAACATTGTTCTGACTTCTGCATCTGTAAAACCAAAATATTCTGCACACTCCACATCGGAAATGGTCCGTACCTTAAAATTATTCAATCCTGTAAAAATACTCTCCCTTGCGATACGCAGACAACCTGTAATTACCGCAAACTCAAGATTCTTATTTGTCTTAAGCGCCTGACTGAACAAGGCGCGAATTAGTTGGACCATTTGGGGGTAATAGTGATTTTGATATGCTTTGTCCAAAGGTACATCATATTCATCAATCAATACAATTACTGACCTGCCATAATGCTTACAGAGCGTTCTGGTCAACAACTTAAGACTGCCCTGGAGAAATGCACTCTTGCTAAAATCACCGTTCATCAGTTGCCGGAAGCTTTCCTTTTCGGGCATATTCAGCTTATCACTTTCTAAAAGGAAATCATAACGCCCCGCCTCCTCACTGAGTACCATTCCCAGACTGTCATATGCCGTCTGAAAATCAGTTCCCTCGACATCCTTCAAGCTAATTGAAATTACAGGATATTTCCCCATATGCTGCTCGCACAACTCTGCCTCTTTCATAATATCCAATCCATCAAACAGTGAAATATCTGCCCCTGTCTCAAAAAAAGATTTAAGCATATCCAGGTTCAGGCTCTTTCCAAATCGCCGTGGCCTCGTAAAAAGGTTCACACTTCCTCTGGTTCTCAAAAGTTCTGCAATAAATCTTGTTTTATCCACATAATAAAAACCTTTTGTTCTTATATTACTGAAAAATTCTTCTCCAATCGGAAGCTTTACCAACTCTGCCATACCAATACCCCCGAAAACCAATTATATTATTTAAAAGTATAACCGATTTTATTCCACAATACAACTTCTGTTCCTGCTTCTTGAATATAATAAAAATGCTGCAGGAATTTCCCACAGCATTTTCTGCTTTATAAAATATTCTGGTTACTGCCCTGTACCTACATATCTCTAATCTTAAACTGCTTAACCAAATTCATCAATATCTGCGCCTGGCTTGACAGTTCTTGGCTCGCCGCCGCACTTTCCTCAGAAGTAGCGGAATTGGTATGTACCACACTTGAAATCTGATCGATTCCCTGTGTCACCTGTGCAATAGACGCGGCTTGATCCTGTGAAGCCTTGGAAATATCCTGAACCAGTCTCGCTGATTCTTCAGAGGAAAGAACAATACGGTCAAGAGACTCTGCCGTCCGGTTGGCTATACCTGTTCCTTCCTGTACGGACTGAACTGTCGCTTCAATAAGAGCCGCCGTATTCTTAGATGCCTCTGCGGACTTACTTGCCAGGTTACGCACTTCATCCGCAACCACCGCGAAGCCTTTTCCGGCAGAACCGGCGCGCGCCGCCTCTACTGCCGCATTCAACGCAAGAATATTAGTCTGGAAGGCAATATCCTCAATCGTCTTAATAATCTTACTGATCTCGGAGGAGGAATCATTAATCTGATTCATCGCTGTGGTCATCTGCTCCATCTGTTTCTTGCCCTGCTCTAACTCTGTCGCAGCCGTCAAAGCCTGGCCGCTGGTCTGTTTTGCGTTCTCCGCGTTGTTCGCCACATTGTTATGTATCTCAGTAATAGTAGCCGCTAATTCTTCTACTGATGACGCCTGCTCCGTAGTTCCCTGGGCAAGAGCCTGTGCACCGCTTGCCACCTGCTCAGAACCGCTTGCCACTTGCTCTGCGCTCATGTTCAGTTTCCGGAACGTCTCGTTCAATTTAAATATGGTACGCTGGAAGGAATCCTTAATCGGCGCAAAATCTCCCACATAATCCATCTCTATGTCAAACTTAAGATTACCTTTGTCAAGCTCTGCCAATGATGCTGATATATCCCCGATGTAATCGCGCCAAGTCTGCACCGTCTTTGCCAGGGCGCGGGTCAGATCCCCAATCTCATCTTCTGCCGGATATTCCTCCACCTCATCCGTGAGATTTCCCTCGCTGAGCTCAATCAGGCGCTCTGACGCCGACTTAATTGGAGATGCCATCTTTCTGGCAATAATAGAAGTTATAATAATGCCGATGATAAAAATAGCCAGACCAAACAAGTATGTAACCGTTAATGCCATAAAGCAGGACTTGTTGGCATCATCCAATTCTTCCTGGATAATGGGCAGCATATCCTCCTCATAATTTCCGGTTCCAATATACCATCCGTAAGGTTCAAACTTTTTGACAAAACCTCTCTTAGCCTTAGCTTCGGTTTCGCCGGATTTTGCGAAATAAAAATCAATAAAGCCCCCCTCCGGCTTATCTCCGGCAGCAATCGTATCCCGTACAAAATAATTGCCCTTTTCATCCTGTGTATCATAACGGTTGGTGCCCTCCACATCCGGATTGATATGTACTGCATTCGTACCGTCTGCCATATCCGCCCAGAAATATCCTGACCCACCATTGTATCTGGTAGTACGGACGATATACTTGGCATTCTCCATCGCTTCTTTCTCGGTGATCTCGCCACTCTGGTACTTATCATACTCTGCCTGCAATACCCCGATCATACACTCTACCTGACTCTGGATAATCTGATCCAGTTTTTCCTTCTCTGCTTCAATATTCTTGTCATACGCCCTCTGCAAAGACAGATAAGACAAAGACGAAATCAACAAAACCGCCACAAAGATAAGAATACCCATACTTAAAATCAGTTTTCCCCGCAACTTCAGTTTCATTACAAAAAACTCCTCTCATATTTAAAAAATTCCTTTATTATTTTTCAACAAAAAAAGCCGAAAAAAAGTAACTAATTTCATTATAATAGATAATTATTAAAAAGTCTATGATACATTATCGTTTTTTGTAATATTCTGTCGTTTCTGGGTAAAAATTGCAGTATTACTCCGCAATCAGCGGTACAACCACACTCTGCCTTACATCCACAAGCCCCATGTCGGTCAGCTTCAGAGCAGGACTTACCGGCAGCCCAAGGGTTCCAAGGGACATAATCGGGTTACTGTGCCGGTAACCGAGCGCTCGCAGGCTTTCACGAACCTTTTTCAGTCCAAGAGCAGTATCCTTAACCCCTTTTTCGGAAAGTATACCGCATACAGGCAGCCCAAGCTCAGCAAGGATTCTGCCGTCCTTAACGGTTAAAAATCCCCCCTGCAATTCTTGAATCCGTCTTACAGCCAACAGCATATCTGCCGGACAATCTCCTGCAACAAAAAGATTATGGTGATCATGAAAGTATGTGGTTGCCACGGCGCCTGAGTTCAGGCATGCGCCGGTAATAAAACCGTATCCAATATTCCCATTCTTGCCATGGCGCTCCAGAACCATCGCTAACAGACATCCTCTGTTTTCCCAATCCAGCATGTGATTGCGCACAGGCATAGAAACCAGCTTCTCTGTTGTCTGCGTCCGGTCAGGATGCACCTCGATCACGCGCACAGCAACTTCTTCTTTGTCCGTATCCGCCTTAACCTGAAAATCCTTAAGGGTCACCGGAGGCAGGCATACACTCTGATAAAAATCTGCCGGAAACTGATAGGACGCTGCAAGCTCATTTCTGTTTTTCCGGCTGAAAATCTGAACACCGTTTTTATATACATATGAGGGCTTTATTACCTCCGGCGATTCCAGAAGAACAAAATCTGCCAGTTTTCCAGGGGCGATTACGCCCCTGTCGTAGAGATGCATCCGCCGGCTCGGAGTGTAAGTCGCGCAGTAGATTGCCATTTCCACAGGAAATCCGGCCTCCACTGCCTTCTGCACAACATAATTCAACTGCCCCTTTTCGTATAGGACGTCCGCCATGGTATCGTCTGTTACAAACCCGCAATACTCATAGAGCTGATTCTCACAAATATATTCTAATACCTCTGGCTTTAGCATTTTATCCTGAATCTCAAAGAACATTCCGTTCTCAATACGCTGCTTCACTTCCTCCAGAGTATGCTCAGTATGGTCGCCGTCGATTCCCAGATATAAAAACTTAGCAAGATCAAGCCCAAGAAGGGACGGACAGTGTCCCTCTATCACATATCCCGGATACTCCTCCCGCAGATAGTCCAGAAACTTTGTTATCTCCAGATTATTTTCACGGATAATCTGCCGGTAATTCATAATCTCTCCGACGCAGACAACGTCCTTCTCATCCAACAGGTGCTTCATAGCGTTACAGTCAATGATTCCTCCTGTGGTTTCCAGCCGTTCGTCCGTGGAGGGCACGCTGCTTGGAATCCCGTAGAAAATATCGATTGGCGCATTCTTTGCCGCCGAAATCATTTCCAGAATTCCACGGGTTCCCTTCACATTTGCCATCTCATGGGGTTCAGATACAACCGTGGTTACACCGTATGCCGCAACACAATTCCCAAAGGGTTCGGGCGTCAGCATAGAGCTCTCAATATGCATGTGAATATCCACAAGTCCCGGTATCATATACTTTCCTCCGGCGTCCAGTACGGTATCGGCATGAAAGGCTGTATCCTGCTCTCGGTCAATGTAATAGAATTTTCCGTCTTTCACAGAAACATCCGCAGGAATGAATTTCTTCAGGTAAGTATTAAATACCTTTGCATTTTTAATCAGCAAAGAAACAGCTTCCATAATGTTTCCTCCCACTTAAATAATCGTGTAAAAATACAGCAGGCACACCGCCACAAGGACGTACATCACAGGCTGGATTTCTTTGATTTTCCCGGCGGCAATCTTCATAATCAAGTATGCCGGAAGGGCCACACAGATTCCGTTTGCAATATTATTTGCAAAAATCGTAAATGTGACGCAGATAAACGCAGGGATATATTCTGTGATGTCAGAGTAATTCACATTCCGCATACCGCTTAACATATTGATACCGATGAAAATCAAAACCGGACCCGTAGCCGCAGACGGGATGATGAGCGCAAGCGGCGCCAAAAACAGTGACAGTGCAAAGAAAATACTCGTAAAAACAACAGTCAGCCCTGTTTTCCCGCCTGCCTCCACACCTGCGGAGGACTCTAGATATGTCGTCATACTCGGCATTGTAAACAGTGCGCCGAAGCTGGTTGCAACTGCATCTACTTTAAAGCATTTGTCAATGTCCGGCAGATTACCGTCCTCGTCCAAATATCCGGCTTTCGCGCCCACACCGAGTACGGTTCCGAATGTGGAGAAGAAATCCGGCACAAACAGCGCAATCAAAAACGGAATATATGCGAAGTTCAATGCCCCAAGAAAATCTACCTGCAGGAATTGTTTTCCGATATTGGCAGGCAGGGAGAACAGGCTCTCCGGAAGCTTTGTCACCCCAAACGGAATACCGATAACCGTGGTTGCCAGGATTGCCAGAATCATTCCTCCCGGAACATTACGCACTTTTATAATAAGAAGTAATATAAATCCAATGACAGCCACAATGACTGATGGAGAGGACAGCTCTCCGAATGCCAGGTTATTTTTGTCTGCATTTGCCACAATCAGTCCGCAATTTTTCGCACCCAGAAGGGCGATAAACAGTCCGATACCCGCGCTGACCGCATGCTTCATGCTGACAGGAATTACCCTTACAACGGCTTCCCGAAGCCCCAGGAAAGAAATCACGATAAACAGGATACCACTCCAGAAAATGACGCCTGCCGCAATAGGCGCGCTGATTCCCTCATTTGAAATCATAGAAGCCACAATTCCCACGCTTCCAAGACCCGGCGCCAGAGCAAAGGGACGATTGGTATACAGCGCCATGGCACAGCTTGTCAGTACAATCAGAAGCACCATAGCTGTGAGAGTAACATGCTTGTCCAGATTTGCCCCGCCAAGAATATTAGGAACAGTGGCAAGGACATACGCCATGGTGACAAATGTGGTCAGCCCCGCCAGAAGCTCAGTTTTTATGTCCGTGTGGAAATCTGACAGTTTAAATTGTTTTTCGAGCCAGTTTTTCATTTGCAATACTCCTTTTCTCTTGATAATTGTTCAATGTTTATTGTATGATGATAAAAATAGAATGTCCAATTCATATTTTCCATAAAAACTATGCCAAATCGGAATATTATTGCATTTTGAATCTCAGGGAGACTTATACCATGAATTTTAAAGAAATGAACTATATCTTATGTATTGCAAAGCATCAAAATCTTACCAAAGCGGCGCAAGAGCTTTATATCTCACAGCCGACACTGACAAAATATCTGCAAAAACTGGAACGGGAGGTCGGCGGGAAACTGTTTGCCCGCAGCGGGAACAGCTACATAGCCACTTATCTGGGGCGGAGGTATATGGAGTATGCCAGAAAAGTGCTGGCAGTGAATCAGGATTGGGAGAAGGAATTAAAAGATCTGACCTCCTGCAATGAGGGTGAGCTTAATATTGCGTTTCCGCTGATGCGCAGTTCTTGTATGGTTCCCCAGATTATGGAGGTATTTCACGAACAGTATCCGGGGGTGAGGGTGAATCTGAGGGAGGAGACCTATGCAATACAGGAGAAGCTGCTTTTGGACGACCAGCTTGATTTTGGGATTTTTAACGAAGCAAAACCCCATCCGAAGCTGGAGTATGAAACACTTCTGAAAGAAGAAGTGCTGCTTGTGATGCCAGCCGGCCATCCGCTGGCGGATTTGGGTGTTCAAAGAAACGGCATGAGGTACCCGTGGATTGATTTGAGGCTTTTGGCCCAAGAGCCGTTTATTCTGCATTTTCCGGAGCAGACTACGGGACAGGTTGCGCTGGAATTATTTGAAAAGTACGGGATTGAACCGTTGGTCCCTATACGCACAAGGAATACCGTAACCTGCGTCAAGCTCTGCCAAAAAGGGCTAGGGCTGTGTTTTATTCCGGAAAATTATATGAAAAATATTGAACTCCTTAAAAAGCCACTTTGCTTTTCCGTGGGTGATGAAGGGACTTTCAGCACCTTGACGATTGCATACCGGAAAGGGGCTTACCTTCCGGTATATGCGCGGGATTTTATCCGGATTGCACGGCAGAAGCTTTGATTCGCCAAAAATTTTTTGTTGATATTTTGATTTCTACATTGTATTATATATGAAATATTCCAATATCTGCAATCGGCAAACTTGTAATAATTGTTTTTGGCTGATTTGCACAAAAATGTTTTAATCTATGACAGGAGGATCAAAGCAGATGGAATTTCAAGAATGTTTTCCACTATGGACGAAACTGACACCTTCACAGCAAAATACAATCGACAAAAGCCTTATCTGCCGTTCTGTAAAAAAAGGAGAAACCATACATAGCGGCGGAATGGATTGTACCGGCCTTATTGTTATAAAATCCGGGCAGTTTCGGGCATACATCCTTTCTGACGAGGGACGGGAAGTGACCATTTACCGCCTGTTTGATTTAGATATCTGTCTTCTCTCCGCCTCCTGCATGATACGCAGCATCCAGTTCGATATTACGATTGAAGCGGAAAAGGATACCAGGTTTTGGATCATTCCGGCAGAAATCTATAAACAAATCATGGAAACTTCGGCCCCGGCAGCAAACTATACAAACGAAATTATGGCGGCTCGGTTTTCTGAGGTCATGTGGCTCATGGAACAGATTATGTGGAAAAGTATGGACAAACGCATTGCCGCCTTTCTTCTTGAGGAAACTTCTATTGAAGGTACGAATGATCTGAAAATCACCCATGAAGGCATTGCCTGCCATCTGGGTACACACCGCGAGGTCGTTACCCGAATGCTCCACTATTTCCAGAAGGAGGGGATACTCCGGTTAGCCCGCGGTGTTGTCGAAGTTACGGATATTCCCAAATTAAACGCTATCTGCGATTCCTGAATTCCGAACATACGCAGCAGACACCCGCCAAAAGTACAGCGGGTGTTTTTGTTATCTGTCCATACCACATGCGGCAGAAGATTCTGTCAGGCTTCTGTCCTGTGCGGCTGCCTCATAGAACCGGAACCCTCCTGAAAAATTGTACGCTTCTATGCCATATCCGTTCAGAATTCTGCAGGCAATATAACTGCGCAATCCACTCTGGCAGATGACATATGCCGGTTTTTCTTTCTCGATTTCATTAAGCCTCTCCCTAAGTTCATC
Source organism: uncultured Dorea sp. (assembly GCA_910584575.1). Classification (GTDB taxonomy): domain Bacteria; phylum Bacillota; class Clostridia; order Lachnospirales; family Lachnospiraceae; genus Sporofaciens. The sequence goes on along the minus strand of CAJUBG010000046.1, from coordinate 9,307 downwards.
CACTGGGATATTCACAAAGCCTTCTATGTGTCCGTGACGATATTCCCATTCGGTACGGACGTCCAGCATAGTTATACTGCCGTCGCGGGGCAGTCCGGCAATATCCTCCACATGGAATTGCTTCAAAATACCCGCCGCAATATTTTCAACCATAAATCCTGCCATATTCACCGGGTCTTTTGCCGAAGAATATGGAGGCGCATATGCCAGATCAAGGTCTTTCAACTGAATTGCCGACATTCCTGCATGGATTGCGGCGGATAGTACGTCAATACGCTTATCAACGCCTTCATACCCTATGATTTGCGCGCCCAGCAGCCGATAGGTGTTTTTTTCAAAAACAATCTTCATTGTCATCAGCCTGCCGCCGGGGTAATAGCCCGCATGGCTCATAGGCGAGAGAATGACCTTATCCGCATCCACCCCCGATTTCCTTGCATTTGCCTCATTGATACCGGTCGTGGCCGCTGTTATATCAAATACCTTAATGACAGAACTGCCCTGGCTGCCCAGATAATGGCTGTCGCCGCCGCATATATTATCAGCCGCAATGCGTCCCTGCTTGTTTGCCGGTCCTGCCAGAGAAATAAGCGTTTCTTCCCCAGTAACATAGTGTTTCACCTGCACGGCATCTCCTACTGCATAGATATCCGAAACAGATGTCTCCATTCTGTCATTCACTACAATGCTGCCCTTGATTCCCAGTTCAAGACCGGCTTCTCTGGCCAGGCAGGTATCCGGCGTGACGCCAATGGCCATTACCACCATATCGGCATAAAGCGGCGGTTCGTCCTTCAGCAGCACCTCCACGCCTTCATCTTTTTTAAGGAATCCCTCCACGGTACAGCCCATCATAAGCCTCACGCCATGCTTTCTCATTTCGCCATGAATCATAGCCGCCATATCCGAATCAAAGGGTCTCATAAGCTGTTTCGGACGCTGGACAATGGTAACATCCATTCCAAGCTCGCGTAGATTCTCCGTCAGCTCCAGTCCAATAAAACCGCCGCCTGCCAGCACGGCAGACTTAGGATGGTTTTTATCAATATACTGTTTTATCCGGAAGGTATCTTCCACAGTCCGCAGAGTAAAGAGTCTATCTATTCCCACACCCGGCAGGCGGGGCTTTGAAGGTTTTGCTCCTGGCGAAAGAATCAGTTTGTCATAGTTTTCCTCAAATTCTTCTCCCGATTCCGTATTCTTTACGGAAACCGTCTTTCTGTCCGGATGGACGGCAGTAACTTCATGATGAACCTTCATTTCTATGTGAAAACGTGAAAAGAAACTCTGGGGTGTCTGCAAAGTCAGTTCGTCCGGGTCGGTAATCACTCCTCCGATGTAATAAGGAAGGCCGCAATTAGCATAGGAAATATAACCTGACCGTTCAAAGACTACGATTTCTGCCTGTTCGTCCAGCCTGCGGATACGGGCAGCCGCAGTAGCGCCGCCCGCTACTCCTCCAACAATAACAACTTTCATTTTACTGCACCACCTTTCCTGTATAAGAGGCAATTCCGCCTATGTTTTTCACATTGGTATAACCCATCCTTTGAAGAATGCTTACCGCCTGACGGCTTCTGCTGCCAGAATAACAATAGACAAAAATAGGTGTATCCTTTTTGGCTGTAACCGCCCCTATCCCGTTAAGAGATTGGAGAGGAACATTTTTGCTGTCGGAAATATGCCCCTCCTGATATTCCTCGGAGGTACGCACATCCAGAAGAATTGCACCGGATGCAGCTTCATATTCCCGAACTCCCTGGTCAATATCCGGCTTTTGGAATAAATTAAAAAAATTCATCTCATCACCTCAAATCTTTTTGATAGATTTATCATAGCCGATTTCTGAAAATCTTTCCGTGATAAAGTCACGTTTTTATGTTACAATAAATAAAACTTAGTTTTGGGAGGCGCAAAATGACAGAACAGGAAAAAATGAAAAATGGATATCTTTGGGGCGATGATGAAGAAAATATGGCTTTGCAGTCGCATACGAAAAAACTGGTGAGTCAGTTTAACAATCTGCCGCCGGAGGATATGGAAGGGCGCGCCGCCCTTCTTACGGATATCTTTGGATACGTTGGTGAAAATGTATGGATTGTCCCGCCCCTTACGGCTGCGGTCGGGAAATATGTGTCCATCGGAGAGGGAACCTATGCTAATATGAACCTGACTTTGATTGACGACTGGAAAATAACCATCGGAAAGCATGTCCTCATTGGCCCTAACGTAACATTCAGCACAACCGGACATCCCATCCATCCGAAGCATCGGGCTGACGGCATGTATTCGTTTCCTATTACCGTGAAAGATAATGTATGGATTGGGGCAAATGTAATTATTCTCCCAGGTGTTACAATCGGAGAAAATTCTGTCATAGGAGCAGGCTCAGTGGTAACAAAGGATATTCCGGAGAATGTGGTCGCATTTGGAAGCCCATGTAAAGTATATCGTGAAATTAATGAACGGGATGAAGAATATTATTATAAAGACAGACGTTTTGACGAACAGCCTGAATAGATGATAAAACACAGGAATTTCATAAAAAAACATACGACCAAGAAATTTGATGTTTAGAAGGAGTTGCGTATTTATGGAAACAAACCACATTTCGCTTTTCCCCGATGAACATTTTTTGGAGGAGAAAATCTTTGCTGCCATTATTTTAGAATTGGCTTATTCTATCTGGCTTTTATACCATATCCCCCATGTTTCCATAGCACTGATAATTGGACGCATAGATTCGCCGAGTTTAGAAAGAGAGTATTCCACTCTTGGGGGGACTTCGGCAAACACTGTACGGATTACAATACCGTCACTTTCCATAGAACGCAGGCTGTCAGTCAATACTTTTTGGCTGATGCCTTCCAATGATTTCTGCAATTCATTAAACCGCCACGGACGGTCAAGCAGATTTCGCATAATCAACAATTTCCATTTGCTCCCTATCAACTGGACAGTGGTAGCTACTGGACAAATAGGCAATTCTTCTTTTTTTATCATAAGACACTCCATATCAAATACTACATTAGATTTTAATGCTACATCCATATTTTACTGTAAAGGGAAAAGAAATTCAATAGAATCTGATAAAGGAAAAAAATTTGTTGTCGGATATTTGCGGAATACCCTATAAATACGCAAAGGTTACAAAAAAGTGCGTATCCCAATAAAAAAGTGCGTACTTATAGTAGTGGTTTTCAAGAAATGCTGTAAATACGGGCTTTATAGCCATTTTAAGGAATTAGAAAAGTCAATTTGACACAGTTTTGACACAACTCGATTAAAAATCAGCAGGATATATTATCAAGAAATATCAACTTTTTCTTAGAAGATTTCTTATACTCTTTTTGATATTCCATTCCCCAATCATTGAGATGTGTTAATACTGGCTTTAGGCTTTTTCCAATCTCTGTTAAAGAGTATTCAACTCTTGGAGGTACAATCGGATATGACTTTCGATTGATGATACCTTTTTCTTCCAGGTGTTGCAAACATTCTGTCAATATTTTAGGCTGAATACCTTTTACTAATGATTTTAATTCATTAAATCGCTTTGTACCGCTGAATAAAACGGAGATAATCTGTATATCCCATTTTCCGCCGATAATATCAATGACAATAGTAGTGTTTGAAAAATCTACTCGGTTCGTAGCCATAGGAACTCCTTTCCAATAAAAAACGGATAGCATTTACCTATCCGCTATCACTAAATAATTTTTTCCTGCAAGTTTGTTACGCTGACTTTTTTCATATCTTCATGCAACTTATCATTAGCAACATGAGTATATAGGTCAAGTGTCATTCTAATGCTTGAATGTCCTAAATAAACTTGGACAATTTTTGCTTCTATTCCTGCTTCAAAACATCTTGTGGCGAAGGTATGGCGCAAAGTATGAGGGTGGAAATTTTCTAAGAAAAAGGGTGATAGATTCACTTCTGTCGCTCTGTTTTCTTCCTCTTTGTTGATATAGGCAATAATATTATTTAATGTTGCGCCTATCTCTGTGGTCTGTCTTGGTCTGCCTTTATAGTTGACAAAAACAATGTCCTCATAACCTTTTAAGGGTTTCCATTCATCCCCCATGAATAAGCGTAATTTTTTGACATTTATACGCTGTTTTTTCAATGCGTTGTAAACATCATCATTCATAGGAACTATACGTCTGCTGCTTTTTGTCTTGGGTGCTTGCAAACTGAACTGGTATTCTCCATATTCTTCATTTTTTGTATAGACAAGCGTATGATTAATGTGTATCTCACGTTTGTCAAAACTTACATCAGACCATTGCAAGCCTAACGCTTCGCCAACTCTGACACCAGTACCTAACATAAAAATAAATAATGGTTCGTAATAGTGCCAACGCTCGGTATGTAAATATTTTAAAAATATCTGCTGTTCTTCAACAGACAGTACACGCCTTTCCTTTTGCTCCATTTTAGGAAGTATAACGCCCTCACATGGATTTTTTACTAGCAGATTATTATGAATTGCTATTTTGAATACATTGTAAAGCATGGAATTGACGTTGCTTAAATATTTCGTACTGATACCACGTTCTTCTAACAATTCATTATATAATCGCTGAATGTGGATAGGTCGGATAGCGTTAAGTTGTTTCCTTCCTAAAGATTCTTCCAGTGTATTCTTATATAGATTAAGATAATTATTGTAAGAGGTCTGTTTAATGGTTTTCTTTTTAAAATCGTTCAGCCAGGTGTAAAACCACTTATCAAAAGTAAGTTTGTCAGCTTTTCCTGCAAGTCCATGAATAACTTCATATTTCAAGTTTTCCATTTCCTTAACAAGTGCTGTTTTATTGGTGTTGTATCGGGTGTAGGTTTTGCCCTCATGCTGAAATCTACCCATGTAACGGTTTTCTTTCGCTCTCCACGATATTCCTTTGGGTAATGGTTTTCCATTCTTGTCAAGTGCCATAGATTTCATTCCTTTCATAAAAAATTAGTAGAAAGGAATATCTCTGCGTGCTATAATAAGCAATACAGGATATTCCTGTTGGTGTAAAGGTTAGGAGCGTGCTTTGGTCGGTGGCTCTTAACCTTTTATTATTGAGTTGCAAAAATACTTAATGTTATCACTTCCTTTCATGATTTATAGCTATTCTGCAATGCTGTCTATGTAGGCTTGAACTAGCTTTACATTCCAAAACAGCTTTCTACCAATACACACTTTAGCATTTGCCCTTGCACCTATGTCTATAGCTGTATGCTTGCCACAATCTAACAATTCCATAAGGTTTGCGGTAGTAACTAATATTTTTTGATTTAAATTTTCAGCAGACTTTTTCTCTTCCTTCTTTTTTCCAGTGATGAGTATGGGTTTAAACTTAAAACTTTCAAATAAGTCATTCAGAGAAGTATCTTTTGCTGTGTTTGCTGATTCAGGCATTTAAATCGCTCCTTTCTGTTTCTCCTTCGCTGTTATAATCAGTTTTTGATAATCTCAAAGCATGGTCGGCAAAATCTACAAATAGCAGTTGGCAGAAATCTTCTAATTCTATTTTTGTGAATTGATAGTTAGTTTTCGAGCCAACATGTGCACACATCAGATTTCGGATTTTCTTTTTGTCTTTAACCAATTTGTCAAAAACCTCATATACAAATTTTTCGATAGCGGCGTCATTTACTCGTTTGATTATATCGACATATACTTTTGAATATATTTCATTGCACATGTAATCGGGAATAAAATTCTTGGTATGCGGTATAGTGCTTTTTAAAGTAGCTTCGGGTTCATTCATAAGGGTTTTCATATCTACGTCCAAGATAGCGGCTATCCTTTCAAGGGTAGCGGTGGAAGTGCCTGAACCGCTTTCGATTCGTGAAAGCTGTTGATGGGTAATACCTATTTGTTTACTTAGGCTCTGCAAAGTCTGACCTCTCTGTTTGCGGAGAATACGAATATTTTTCCCGATAGTAGTTTTTATATCTTCCATATGAATCTCCTTTCATGGGTAATGGTAATCTGTAGCTTTTTACAAAATTTTACATTTCTCTTGCTTGTATCCCTATTATATGCTATACTTTCAATAAATGCAAGTAAAATATTAATATAAATTCAATCTTTGCACATAACAAGGATGTTGATATGAGTACAAACTATTCAGACACAATCACAATGTTTTATAACTGTCCATTCGACCTGCGCCTTTGTTTCACTTGCCACTGGATATGGGACGGCACAAATCAAGACAGCAACCTACACCACTTCTTTATCAGGACAGACCATACTTTTATACGATTCTTTCCCAATATGTATGGAGTAGGGCGGCTCTATGTGACTTTCTCACTGCCGAAACTGTATTACCAGTGCAACAGGAACACTTACAATGTTACCGATTATGATGACCAAACATTCATGCTCATTCTTTATACCGAACTGGGGCAGGTCATAAATGTATCAAACCTGCCGACGGCATTATCAGACTGGCAACCTTCAAGAATAGACCTTTTCCGTATGAGGACAATCAATCCTGTTGACCGCAAGGAATACCTTTACGGATATGGCAGGCTTACTTACAGAGGGGCGACTTCAAAAACCTATCTGAATACAAATTACTTGCCTAGCGCAAAAAACTGTAAGTGTCCGAATCTGCTTTTACGGACTTATAACAAGACAATCGAAGAGCAGGACAAACGTTCTCTGTTAAGCGGTAATCTTCCAGGTGCGGTAGAAAACGACCATGAACAACTAATGCATGAGTTCGACATCCCACCCGACCAGTACCGCTATGAATTTTCATTAAGACGCTCCGCTGTGAAAAGGTTCTGTAACACATATAACAAGCCGCTGAATATGGAGACGCTTATGAGTGAGGACTTCCAAAAAATCATTCTGAATGAACTTGTAATGAGTAGGGGGCTTCATTACCATATCTTAAGCAAAAAAGAGTTCAGACGTGTCCTGCCTAAAATATTTCCTACTCAAAAGTCAATTAATTTGGCTTTAAAACTGGCAGAAAGCATACGGAATAAGAAACCTGCGCCAATGAAACCACATCAGCGGTACAGGATAAAACACGAACTGAATAGTTGGTACATCAGCACTGCTACAACAAATTTTATTTCGATTGAGGGATTGAAACTACTTTAGCATACACATAGACGTTTTTTTGTGATTCAAAATTGTATATCTTTTAAAATATGCGCCGCTTTGAAATACGTAAAATAGTTGTTAAATATCATAAAATGTGACGAAGAACTGTGACGGCTTGAGCAAAGCGAAAGCCGGAACAACAATCATAAAAATATAGGAGATACCCTCTCGTAAAAGTATCTCCTGTATTGCTATGCTACATTTCTTTTATAATTTAGAAATATTCTTTATTAAATTGTAGGTGTTTACTCTCTCTGTTCTCTTACATATTCTTCCATCCTTGAAGAACAACATAACCAACAATTATCCCAAGAATTGGATTAATTGCAAATGCCCCTATTGTTATAGCGATTCCGAACCCCATTACCAGTAAACCTGAAAGACAATCATCATTGCCTGAAATTACTGCAATAATAATGCATATGACGAAAAAACCAATAAATCCCATGTTACCTCTTCCTTTCATAATTAAATCTTATATATCAAAAGCAAATGAATAGTTCTTCTAATAACCAATATTTTCTAAAATTGTGTTTGTAATGATTGCGTATTCATGCCATAAATAAAAATATCCTGCTTGTCCATTTTTTAATTCATTCATGGAATGTAATTGTTCTTTTTTCTGAAACCTTTCTGTAAAAATGGGATATGTACCGTTCCATGGTTTAAAGGCTGTTCCTGCGAAGTGAAGAATTGCAGGAGAATAATCAGGTTTTTCATTCATTCTGTCATAATACCAAAGACAAAAATTATAAGGCATATACCATAAATTCCGTATTTCTGGGAAACCATAATATCGTACATCACCTACAAATGTTGCAGATAGAAGTCCTTGGTCTCCCCAATAGATATTATGGTTATCATCTCCAAAGAGTTCTCGGAGTTTTAGAGATAAATATTGATAATCCGCTAACGTTCTTTCATCTTTTCTCATCTTGTCCAAATTCATCATGTATGAACCTGAATTAAAAATTCCTCTTAGGATTCCAGGAAGTCCATCTTTCCAATCCCCTAAGTCATCCGCACTAAATAGTTCCAGATTTCCATTATATGGCTTATACCTTGAACCCGTCACCACAAGGCTCTTTCCTTGAAAATCATAATGATAATATGGAGCGATATCACCGACTATCAGAGTGTCGCCTGCGTCAAGATATAAAACCCTGTCAATTTCATCAGGCAGAAGCAAATGAGCACATAAAGAATAATATGCTTCGCCAGTCCATCCAGTTCCATATTTAGCCAATTCTGAATAGATTTCTGCATGTGGCACTAAAATCTCATGAAAATGAATCTTACCATTCTCCAGCTCCTCACATAGAGCTTTTAACATTTCTATGTTATTCTGACTGACATGACTGTGAAGAAAAAAGAAATCAACGTCTGCGTCTTTTAGATTACGCGCCATTGCTGTAAGTCCTACCGCTACATAGGGCACTAAATTATTATCACAAGATGTCATGATATTGTATTGTTTTCTCATGTTTGTGTTCCTCTCTTTTCTTTAGAATATAAATATTAAGTGGTTATAATCGAAAATTTGTTCTGTTCTCATTTTTATACATTTATCCTATTTGTATAAATGTAACAATATGCGACATTTAGTATTCTACAACATAATTCTTATTTTGTTAATACCAAACACATATTTTTTTATAATTGGTACAATATGAAAATAAAACGAGGTGAAGGTATGCCGCAAAATAGAATCAGCTTAAAACTGTTGGAACTTCGGCAACAGCATAATTTGACACAAAAGCAATTATGTGAGAATTTAAACATCAGTCGGTCAGTTTATTCATATTTTGAATGTGGTCGAAGGATACCCGATATAGATACTCTTTTAATGTTCTCAGAATACTATGAGGTTTCATTAGATGAATTGGTGGTCGGCTCTTCTAGTAAAATGGATACATCTGTTAAAGATACATCTGCCTATGATTTAGGGATTGCCCTTGTGCGTCGCCTTCAATCAAAGCATATTCCGATTGAGAACATTATGAAGTTGTCAAAAGCAGATTTTGATTTTTTAACTGATTACAAGAAACTGACAGCGGAAAATCAGGCAGAACTGAACTATTTAATGAATTATAAAATAAGAAAGCAATCTGAATAGCAGACCCCTCATACCTTAAAATACAAGAGGTCTGCACCCTTTTACACCAGACATTCAGCAAGCAATTTTGCAAG
>CAJUBG010000045.1 GCA_910584575.1 uncultured Dorea sp. | reverse complement strand
GTATCCATGGGGGATTGCGGTATTTAGTTGTAAAGTTCGGACGTGTGAACTTTTTCAGGATTGTTTGAAAGTTCGGACGTGTGAACTATTTGGAAGAAGCCGAAGCCTTCCCCGTGTTGGGTGTGGCAGTACCGCCTTTTTCGGGAGTATCACCTTTTTCAGCAGTATCGGCAGGATATGCGTGGTATACCTCCATGCGGCTATTCTTCACGTCGATTGTTGCGGCAAAGTGGTATTTCTGCATGGGTTTGATTTCGTTGTAAACCTCCTCCGTAATGCGGATGTCCTCTACCTGTACCTCGTCCTCCACTTTCTTATGGCAGATTACCTTATAGACGACTCCTTTATTGCCGTTCATTTCCCATGGTTTTTTTGACTTGTCAATGACAAGCACCGGTTCGATTGTTCTTAATGCAAGTTTCATAGTTTTTTCTCCTTCTCTTTTTGGTTTTTATCACAAGCCGGATTTCTCCAACAAGCTACTTTTTTGGGGGAAAGCCCTTTGCAGGGCTTTCTATCTATACTTTTGAAACAAAATAATGTGGTTAGGTATTTTTAAGGGGAAAGCCCTTTGCAGGGCTTCCTCGTATTTACTTTTTTAGTACACAATCCTTAACTCTAAACGGGCGTTCTTTTTGTTGTTACCCTCTACAACGTCGTAGAGTGTGTCAGTGATGATTCCACGGAGATTGAATAGTTCGTCTACGGTTTTTGCTTCACATACGATAATGTTATCCGTAGATTTTGGGATATCTAACTTTGTCGCCCCTTCTGAGGATGTACCTGCCGGATTATCGGTACTTGCTAAATTGTTAGTATCGGCTGAGTCAGAAGGAATTTCCTTCATTGTGGTTTCAATCGCTTGCGTGTCGGTTGGGGCTTGTAGGCCGGATTCATATTCGACGCGCATCCGCTTTAGTTCTCGGACTGACATGGACTTGTCACACTTGGTCAGGAGTTCCTGAGGGAACGCAAGCATGACCGCAAGTTGCGATACACTGTATTGTGCGTAAGTCGGGGATAACTCCATGATATTGCCGTTTTCGTTGGGGACTCCGAACTTTTCGCATATGTTGATAAAGTTGTTGCATGTCCCTCTTGCTATGGAATAGGTTTCCTTGGCAAAATCGTAGATGTTCTTGAAGTTGTCCAGTTGGTAAAGTTTATGGGTATAGATTGCATGGAGGGCGAAAGCTGTTTGGAGGTAACTGTTTTCCATGCTCTGGTATGCTTTATCAATCTGGCATTTGAAGCGTTTATATAACCGCTTGTCATTGGCTAGTTGGGCTTTTTTGTTCTTTTCCTCTGCTAGTTGCAACTGTTTAGTGATACTGTCAGCAGTTGGCGGGTTCATTGCAGTTGTTGTTACGGTTTCCTTTGCCCTCGGTTCTGCCTTGATAGTTGGCTTGGTTTCCTTCTTTGTTGCTGTCTTAGCGGTTGACTTGGTTTCTTTCTTTGTTGCTGTCTTAGCAGTTGTCTCTGTTTTTGTTGTTTTTGTCATTGTTATTTCCCCCTTGTAAATCGTTCGGACGTGTGAACTTTTTTTTATATTGTGGAGGTTCAGTTGTTTGAACCCCCGTTATTGATTTTGGTTAGGTAGTTAAGCCGATTTGGAATAATGCCCTTGTAATGATTGAAATTTCAGCCTTCCCATATCCGGCACTTTTTAGTGTGTTATATAATTTAGCGTCAGATATCGGATAGTCGGTAGTTTCTTTGATGGCAACGACTTCTCCATTGCCGTGTGCGTATTCCATAGCTAATTCTTCGGAAAACGCCGGAATGATTGTCTTGAAACAATCCTCTGTGACGGTATCCTCTAAGTACACCTTGTAAATTTTCATGTTGTTCATGTGGCTTTCCCCTTTCTTAAAGTTCATACGTGTGAACTTTTTTCCTGTGTTTTTCTTTCTAATTACATTATAGACTTTACAATTTTTCTGGATTTTGAAAAAAGTTCTTGACATCTGCGGTTTACCGTGGTAAAGTTTCTTTAAACCGTTGAGGGAGAGTGAGTACTGTTAGATATCTGCTTTACAGAGAGCCGCGGATGGTGGGATGCGGCAAGCCAGAGCTATCAGGAATGGACTTCCGAGGGCGAGCTGAAGCGTCTGTGTAGATGATAGTAAGCAAGCCGGAGAGGGTACTCCGTTAAAAAAGTACGCGTATGATGGTACGCATGAGAGGGTATACGAAATATACCAAGCCGGGTGGCACCGCAGGAGTGAATGATGATAATTACTCTTGTCCCTGCAATTATTTATTGTGTGGGATAAGGGTATTTTTTTATGCCCTGTCCCGCTAAACTTCAAAGAGTGAAAGGAGAACAAGACAATGAGTGAACAGAAAATCCCTTACAAAATCTATCTGGAGGAAAGCGAGATGCCAAAGCAATGGTATAATGTGCGTGCAGACATGAAGACTAAGCCTGCGCCGCTATTAAACCCTGCAACGTTAGAGCCAATGACAGCCGATGAGCTTTCCGGCGTGTTCTGCGAGGAATTGGTAAAGCAGGAATTGGATAACGATAACCGTTACATTGATATTCCCCAGGAGATTATAGATTTTTATAAGATGTACCGTCCCGCGCCACTTGTTCGGGCATACTGCCTGGAGGAAAAGCTAAAGACACCGGCGAAGATTTATTATAAATTTGAAGGAAATAACACCAGCGGCAGCCATAAGCTGAATTCTGCCATTGCCCAGGCTTATTACGCAAAGAAGCAGGGCTTAAAGGGTGTAACGACTGAGACGGGAGCCGGACAGTGGGGAACCGCACTTTCCATGGCATGTTCTTACCTGGATTTAGACTGTAAGGTGTTTATGGTAAAATGCTCTTATGAGCAGAAGCCCTTCCGCCGTGAAGTGATGCGCACCTACGGAGCCAGCGTTACGCCGTCGCCATCCATGGAGACAGAGGTTGGAAAGAAGATTCTGGCAGAGCATCCGGGAACGACGGGAAGCCTGGGATGTGCAATCTCAGAGGCAGTAGAGGTTGCGGTAGGCAGCGAGGGATACAGGTACGTACTTGGAAGCGTGTTAAACCAGGTATTGCTGCATCAGTCTATCATTGGTATGGAGACGAAAAGCGCCCTTGATAAATACGGAATCACACCTGATATCATTATCGGATGTGCGGGCGGCGGCTCAAACTTAGGCGGATTGATTTCTCCGTTTATGGGAGAAAAATTAAGAGGCGAGAAGGACTATCATTTTATCGCGGTAGAACCGGCTTCCTGCCCAAGTTTAACCAGAGGCGTCTATGCGTATGATTTCTGTGATACGGGTATGGTGTGTCCGTTGGCGAAGATGTATACATTGGGAAGCGGGTTTATTCCTTCCGCCAACCATGCAGGAGGGCTTCGTTATCACGGTATGAGCTCTGTGCTGTCACAGCTCTATGCGGATGGATATATGGAGGCAAGGTCCGTAGAGCAGACGGCAGTTTTCGAGGCTGCTGAGAAGTTTGCAAGGGTGGAGGGAATCCTTCCGGCGCCGGAGAGCAGCCATGCCATCAAGGTGGCCATCGATGAGGCGATGAAGTGCAAGGAAACAGGAGAGGAAAAGACCATTGTGTTCGGACTGACTGGTACAGGATATTTTGATATGGTGGCATATGAGAAGTTCCACAATGGAGAGATGAGGGATTATATTCCTACGGATGAAGATCTCAAGGTTGGGTTCGACGGAATTCCGAGGTTTGAGGGGAATATGGAATAGGAGATTGGCCAGTATATGAAGGTATTAGTTGTAGTAGATATGCAGAACGATTTTATCGACGGAGTATTGGGAACAAAAGAGGCAGCAGCGATTGTGCCTAACGTCGTAGAAAAAATACGGAATTTTGACGGAAGGATACTCTATACTAGGGATACTCATGAAGAAAATTATCTGGAAACCCAGGAGGGAAAGAAGCTTCCGGCAGCGCACTGTATCAGAGGGACGAAGGGGTGGGAGCTGCATCCAAAGATTGAGGCGCTTTGCAAAGAAGAACCAATCGATAAACCGACCTTTGGGAGTACAAAGCTTGCCGGTATACTAGAGAATATGAATGAGGAATATGAGTCTGAAGGCGGGCTTGAGTCCATTACTTTTGTGGGGCTGTGTACAGATATCTGTGTGATTTCCAATGCCATGATTGCGAAAGCATTTCTTCCGGAGGTACCGATTATTGTAGACGCTTCGTGCTGTGCGGGAGTAACGCCCGAAAGTCATAAGAATGCATTAGAAGCAATGAAAATGTGTCAGATTGCATGTGAAGAATCATAGAAAGATTTCCTGTAACTGTGAGCAAAACGCTTCAGAAATATTGGGCTATGTAATGATTATAAGTTAGAGCCTCACAAAAGCGTTCTGCTCACAGCCGGAAATCTCGCGTCCATGATAGCTATACAGGATAGTTTAACTGCTTGTCCGTGATATCTGTAAGAACCTCCTTCAGGTATTTTCGTGCAAGATATCTCGCCATAGGAAGATTCATGTCCAGATAGTTTCCGCAGTCCTTCGCACATGCGCCGGGTACGTCTCCCTCAAAATTAGCGATAAAGTTAAACATCTCTGTCATCAAGGGTACGATATCCCTGGATGCATATTCTCCGGCAAGAAGCAGATAGAAGCCTGTCCGGCATCCCATGGGCCCAAAGTAAATGATCTTATCAGCGTAGACCCCATGATTGCGCAAAAAGGTAGCGGCCAGATGTTCAATGGTGTGCATCTCCGCAGTATTCATGACAGGCTCGTCATTCGGGCTTGTCATACGTATGTCAAACGTAGTAACAGGGCGACCTTCTACCTGGTCAATACGGGAAACATAGAGTCCCGGAACCAGACGCAGATGGTCTATGGTAAAACTTGTAATCTTTTCCATGATAGATAGACTCCTTTTTCTGAATTAGTGTGCTCTTGGGCATACTAATTTATTGTGGTAATAGTTTCTTTGCCAGGTTATTATATCACTTTTATTGTGGTTTTGCTATGAAAATGTGAGTAAATCAATAATTCTATGTGAGTAAATCAGAAGGGTGCATGGAAGATAAGATTCTTTTCCAGTTACATTCACTGCGTAAGATACGAAGTATATGGATTTCTTTTTGGGATTCTTTCATAATATAGAATATAATAGAGAGTGGAAAAGGCTTTTTATGGATGGCATAGCCTTTATATAAGAGCTGTGTATTAAAAAATATGCCACCCATATAACCAAGTTTTGAGACTTCCTTTTCAAGACGATGTTGAAACCGGTCTGCACATGCAAGACCAAAGCGGTTCTCAATATATTCAGCAATATCCGTAATATCTTGGACTGCTTCATAGGTAAGAAGAATATTATAGCTGTCCATTTCTTCTGCTGTCCCTTAATTCGGCGACCCTTTGAAATGCGTCTGACAGAGGCATCTCTCTGCCCGCTTCCATATCGCAAATCCCATTATCTAACATCCGTAAGAGATAGGTATCTTCAAATTGAGTTTTATCTGTTGTAAGAGATGATGTTAATTTCATTGATATCACTCCAATCAAAAACTGTAATTGTTAATATATTTCTCTAGGGAGAGAGTACCATATATCTGTGTGGATTACAACACTTTTAACAGAACTTCGTAATTTTTGGTAGATTTTACCTGTGTTTACCGTAGACACGACATTTCCGAGAAAATGCCTATGGAAAATATCCGGATATGTGGTATACTATACGAAGTATTCCCAGAGGGAATTTATAATTTCTGAGGAGGCAGAAGATGAAATTATATATTGTAAGACATGGAGAGACACAGTGGAATAAGGCTCGTAAGATTCAGGGGCAGGTGGATATCCCTCTGAACGAGTTTGGCAGGACGCTTGCCAAAAAGACGGCCAAGGGGCTTGCGGACATAAACTTTGACCTGTGTTATACCAGTCCGCTTATAAGGGCAAGGGAGACGGCAGAGCTGATTCTTGCGGGGAGGACGACGCAGATTATCGAAGATGCGCGGTTAGAAGAAATGGCGTTTGGAGAGTATGAAGGGCGTTGCTGTTCTAAAAAAGGATGGGAGCTTCCGGAGGAATTCCGGAGATTTTTCGATGGCCCAGACCAATATCAGGCGCCTAAAGGCGGGGAGGATTTTGCCCAGGTTAAGAAGCGGACAGGAGAATTTTTATGTGAGCTTTGCAAAAAGAAGGAATTTGAGAACAGTAACATCCTCATTGCCACCCATGGGGCGGCGCTGGCAGGGCTTTTGAATAATATTAAGGGGAAATCCCTGGCAGAATATTGGGGGGAAGGCGTACATAAGAACTGTGCCGTTACGGAGGTAGAGGTGGTTGACGGCCAACCCAGAATTATTTCAGAAAATGTGGTTTACTATGACGACGAAGTAGAGCCATGGGAGGAATAGAGCGAAACAAAAAACGGAGGAATTGTAAAATGATAAATGATAAGAAAGTATTATTCAGCGGAATGCAGGCGACAGGGAATCTGACCCTTGGCAACTATCTTGGCGCGCTGAAAAATTGGGTGACCCTAAGTGATGAGTATGAGTGTTTTTACAGCGTGGTGGATATGCATTCCATTACTGTAAGGCAGGACCCGTCAACGCTTAGAAAACGGGCGAGGGCGCTTTTGACCCTTTACATTGCGGCAGGGCTTGACCCAGAGAAAAATTGCATCTATTATCAGTCCCATGTGTCCGGACATGCGGAATTGGCGTGGATTCTGAACTGCTTTACCTACATGGGCGAGCTGAACCGCATGACACAGTTTAAAGATAAGTCTGCGAAGCATGCGGATAATATCAATGCGGGCTTGTTTACGTATCCGGTACTGATGGCGGCGGATATTCTGCTTTACCAGGCGGACGTGGTGCCTGTCGGAGTGGATCAGATGCAGCATTTGGAGATTACCAGGGATATTGCGGAACGGTTTAACAATATCTATGGCAATGTATTTACCATTCCGGAGGCGTATATAGGCAAGGTGGGCGCTAAGATTATGAGCCTTCAGGACCCGACGAAGAAGATGTCAAAGTCAGATGAAAATCCCAATGCAAGCATTTACCTGATGGATGAGCCGGATACCATTATGCGCAAATGCAAACGTGCCGTGACGGATTCAGAGGCGCAGATTTTGTATCGCGACGAGCAGCCAGGGGTTAAGAATTTAATCGATATTTACAGCGCTTGCAGCGGAAAGAAGCCGGAGGAGGTTGTGGCGGAATTTGACGGCAGAGGCTACGGCGATTTTAAGACAGCGGTTGGAGAAGCGGTGGTGTCTGTGTTAAAGCCTTTGCAGGACGAGGTGGCAAGGCTTGAGAAGGATAAGGCGTATATTGACGGAATCATTAAGAATAATGCAGAGAAAGCCCAGTATTTTGCAAATAAGACGCTTCGGAAGGTGCAGAAGAAGATTGGTTTTCCGGAGAGGATTCGATAGTGTCGGCTCCAAGGCCATGAGAAAGGACAGGGTATGAGCATACAGACTGCGGGCGAGCAGAAATATTATGATTTTATAGAGGAACGGGTGAAAAAGCTAAGGACAGGAATGATTGTATGGGGAAGCCTTCTGGGGGTGGCATTTATCGGGATGTTCTCAGATGTAAGGCTTGCACTTATTTTGGCTTCGGTTGGAATTGCCCTTGCCATACTGAATCTGAAATCGCAGCAGGCATTGAAGGGGAAACTGGAGGGGATAGAGGACAAGGAGGAATTCTTCCGGCAGTTGGCAGACACGGATTTGGTTGAGGTGAAAGAGGCACGCCTGATGATTACGAAGGATTATGTACTGGGCATGAAGGAGGATGTTTTTGTCTATTCATTTTCCGAGATGGATAAGGTGGAGGTAGGTCTTCAGGGGAAAGTGGGGAAGACGCTGTTTCTCACGGACAGACAGGGAATCCGCCATGAAATTATGTCCTGTGTGAAGGATGACGGGAAGCAGGAAATGTTCGATAAAATTTATGGTGTATTGAGTGAGCGTGTATAGGGAAAATTTCATTGCAACGTAAAAAGGGAGACTATTATAGAGCAAAAGATGTTGAGGAAATGAATGGTCATTTCCTGATGTTTAATAAAGTGTTGGATACTTTAGATGAGCCATTATCTCAAGAATTAATAAAGCAATTTCATTATGAGTTGAAATCGGGAGTATTTGAAGATCGTGCTAATGGATATGCAATCGGTGATTATAAAAAGCGTCCTAATATGATTGGTATGTATCAAACTGTAAGACCAGAAAATGTTTCACAGGAAATGTATTTACTTATGGATTGGTATGAAAGCAGGGAAATAGGTATTTCTTTACTGGCTGAGTTTCATGTTAGATATGAAAGTATTCATCCGTTCCAGGATGGAAACGGTAGGACGGGAAGATTGTGATTGAAGATGCAAACAGAAATGATTACCTGGAAGCCTTGAAAGAGTATCAAGAAGAAAAGAGTTTGGGTAAATTAATTACACTTTTTGAAAAAGAGCAGCAGTTTTATTTTGAGAAGTGTAAGTATTTTATG
Source organism: uncultured Dorea sp. (assembly GCA_910584575.1). Taxonomy (GTDB): domain Bacteria; phylum Bacillota; class Clostridia; order Lachnospirales; family Lachnospiraceae; genus Sporofaciens. Next base: position 22,623 of record CAJUBG010000045.1, on the reverse strand, counting down.
TAATACATGAATGTCCGGTTTTAAAATCAGCTTTTCGCCTTTATCTTATCTATAACAGTAAAATTGCATGACAAAAACGGGTGGAAAATCCGCCCGTTTTTTATACATATTGCTCAGCTCTCTGTATACCTGAGCCCTGTTAATCGTCTTCCTCCCCCTGGATGGTATAAGTCTGTCTCTTTCTCGCCATCTCATCATTTTCCAGATATTCGTCATAAGTGGTAATCTTGTCAATCAGCTTGCCGCCAGGGACAATCTCCATAATCCGGTTCGCCGTTGTCTGTACAATCTGATGGTCCCTGGAGGTAAACAGAAGGACTCCGGGGAACTTAATCATACCATTATTCAGGGCAGTAATAGCCTCCATATCTAAATGGTTGGTGGGCTCGTCGAGAATCAGCACATTCGCCCCGGAAATCATCATCTTGGACAGAAGGCAGCGAACCTTCTCCCCTCCGGAGAGAACACGGACCTTTTTCACGCCGTCGTCGCCGGAGAACAGCATACGTCCCAGAAAGCCCCTCACATAAGTGACGTCTTTTTCTTCCGAATACTGGGTCAGCCATTCTACAATCGTTGCGTCATTTTCAAATTCATTGCCGCTGTCGAGAGGAAAATACGCCTGTGAGGTGGTGATGCCCCATTTGTAGGTTCCTTCGTCCGGCTCCATCTCCCCTGTGAGAATCTGGAACAGAGTGGTCTTGGCAAGCTCGTTGCTTCCGACGAAAGCAACCTTGTCGTCATGGTTCAGGGTAAACGTAAGGTTATCCAGAACCTTTTCTCCGTCAATCGTCTTGCTTAAGCCCTCTACGGAAAGGACTTCATTTCCAATCTCACGGTTAGGGCGGAAATCAATATAAGGGTATTTGCGGCTGGACGGCTGGATGTCGTCAAGCTGAATCTTCTCAAGGGCGCGTTTCCTTGATGTGGCCTGCTTTGACTTGGAAGCATTGGCGCTGAACCGCGAAATAAATTCCTGAAGCTCCTTGATTTTTTCCTCCTTCTTCTTGTTTGCTTCCTTCATCTGACGGATAAGAAGCTGGCTTGATTCATACCAGAAGTCATAGTTTCCGGCATAGAGCTTAATCTTGCCGTAGTCGATATCCGCAATCTGGGTGCAGACCTTGTTCAGAAAATAACGGTCATGGGATACCACGATAACTGTATTGTCAAAATTAATCAAGAATTCCTCAAGCCATGCGATAGCGTCCAAATCTAAGTGGTTGGTAGGCTCGTCCAGAAGAAGGATATCCGGATTGCCGAAAAGCGCCTGGGCAAGCAATACCTTTACCTTCTCAGGACCGTTTAGGTTCTGCATAATCTCATAGTGCATCTCAGTCTGGATTCCAAGGCCATTTAGCAGAGTAGCTGCGTCAGACTCCGCCTCCCATCCGTTCATGGCGGCAAATTCCCCCTCCAGCTCGCTGGCCTTGATCCCATCCTCGTCAGTAAAATCTTCTTTGGCGTAAATGGCTTCTTTCTCCTTCATAATCTCGTAAAGCCGTGCATTTCCCATCATGACCGTGTCAAGAACAGGGTATTCATCGTATTTGAAATGATCCTGCTGCAAAAAGGAGAGGCGTTCTCCTGGGGTGATGGCAACCTCGCCCTTGCTTGGCTCAAGCTGGCCGGAGAGGATCTTGAGGAAAGTGGACTTTCCGGCGCCATTGGCGCCAATCAGACCGTAACAGTTTCCTTCGGTAAATTTGATATTTACGTCTTCAAACAGGGCTTTTTTCCCCACGCGTAATGTTACATTGCTTGTACTAATCATAGTAATTCATACTCCTTATTATCTAAATCTTTACATTTCTTTTTACAAATATATACCTTGCATATCTTACCAAATAAAGGAGGAAATAGCAAGGTTTTTCAAGGATTCCCTGTACTAGATAGAAAAATGGGTATATAATAGCAGATGAGAAAGCGGGGTTTTAATTATGGTAAATGCAACAATGGTATTGGAAGGCGGCTCTACCAGAGGGGTGTTCACTTCTGGAGTGCTGGATTATCTGATGGAGAAAGGATTGTATACGTCCCATGTGGTCGGCGTGTCCGCAGGCGCCTGCAATGGCGTGGATTATGTGTCCAAGCAGATTGGAAGGACTAGGGACTGTATGATTCACAAGGAGAGAGAATACAGTTATTATTATGGATTCCGGAAATTTATCAGGGAAAAGAGCCTGATGGATATGGACATGATTTTTGACCGGTATCCCAACGAGATTTTTCCCTTTGATTATGAAACGTATTTTGCCTCTGAGACGGAGTGTGAGATGGTCACCACCAACTGCGAGACAGGGCAGGCGGAATATATGACGGAGAAGCATGACCGTGAACGGCTGATGAAGGTTTGCCGCGCGTCCTGCAGTATGCCGTTGGTTGCGCCTATCGTAAATGTGGATGGCGTTCCTTATCTGGACGGAGGGCTTGCGGACTCTATTCCGGTCAGGCGTGCCATGGAGATTGGGAATAAAAAGATTATAGTGGTACTGACCAGGAATCCGGGTTATAGAAAGAAGCCCACGTCCCATGCCGTGGCGGATCTGTACCGCAGGGCGTACCGAAAGTATCCGGAGTTGGTGCGTGTGACAGTGAGACGGAATTATGAGTATAACCGGCAGATTCGGCAGGTGGAGAGGCTTTCGCGGGAAGGGAGGATATTCGTATTCTCGCCAAGGATTCCTACGGTTTCCAGGGTCGAAAAGGATTATGATGCGCTGATGCATTTCTATGAGCACGGATATCAGCAGGCGAAGCGGAGGTATTCACAGTTGGAGGCTTATATAGAAGGGGGAGAGCTATGAACTTATTTGAACATCAGATTTCAACGAGGGAAGCACAGCAGATGGCAAAGGTGACGGACATGATTCGTCAGGATATTGCAAAAAGCGGGATTAAAGAGGGAATTGTGGTTGTGTATTCACCTCATACGACTGCCGGATTTACGATTAATGAGAATGCAGACCCGGACGTGGTGCATGATATGTTATGCGCTCTGGAGGAAGCCTTTCCGACACGGAGGGATTATTATCAGCATATGGAAGGAAATTCACATGCGCATATTAAGACGAGCTATGTTGGGCCTTCCCAGACATTAATTCTGCATGAGGGAGAGCTGGTGCTTGGAATCTGGCAGGATGTGTATTTCTGTGAATTCGACGGGCCGAGGAACCGGAGATTTTATGTGAAGGTGATGGAAGGGTAAATAGCGTTATCATATTTGAGGCAGCATTTTGGGATTCTAAAAGTGAGGAATCTGAAATGCTGCCTCAGATTTTGGACAGACAGATTTTGTGAGATGGAAAGTAGTTAGACAAAAAGAAACAAAGTCTGATTGACATAACATACCAGTTCTTGTATAATGGTTATTGACTTAAAGTCAATAACCATCGCAAGGAGGCTGATGAAATTGGCAAGACCAGTAAAAAAACCACCAGATCAGTGGGAAAAGGAGATATTAGACGCCGCAAAACAGCTATTTATCTCGAAGGGCTATGAAGAAACTTCCATCACTGACATTATGGAATTGGCAGGCGGGGCGAAGGGGATGTTTTACCGTTTCTTTGAGAGCAAGGAAGAACTCATGCGCGCATTGGGCGATAAGATGTTTTTTGAGAATAATCCTTTTGAGGCGGTAAAAAAACATACTGATTTGAATGGTTTACAGAAGATACGTAAGTTGCTTGCACTTGACAGAGCCGATGAAGAACGGGAGAATATCAACACCCAGGCCATTGCTATCCTAAAAGACCCTCATATTCTGGCGGCTGCAATCCAGGAGAACCGGCGGGTGTTGACTCCGCTGTGGTTTGAGCTGATTGAAGAAGGCAGGCGCGACGGGTCCATCCAGACAGAATATGCCAGAGAGCTTTCCGAGCTTCTTCCTCTTATCAATTTCTGGCTGATGCCGTCCGTATTTCCGGCTGATGGGAAAGAGATACAGCACAAATGCCATTTTATTGCAAAGGTTCTTTCAATCATGGGGCTTCCAATCATAGAGGAGGGAATGTATGGAAGGACTGAGAAAATCATGGGGCGCATGACGGAAGAAGGAGGCGAGTAATCTGTGGGACAGAAGCTATTTACTAAAAATTTCGTACTTCTTGTGATGGGACAGGTAAGCTCATTGTTTGGCAACTACATATTAAGGCTGGCTTTGTCCATGTATGTGTTGGAGGCAACAGGCTCGGCAGCCGTGTTTGCCGGAATTTTGACAGCCGCAACCATTCCAACTATCCTATTGTCGCCTCTTGGGGGCATCCTTGCAGATCGGGCGAACAGAAGGAATATCATGGTCGCTTTAGATGCTTTGGCCGGAATTGCGGTTTTGTGCGCCGCAGTCTGCTTGTCTGGCAGTAATGCTCTTACGGTCATCAGTATTCTCCTTGTGGTATTGTCTGTTTTCGGTGCATTTGAAACGCCGACAGTACAGGCTTGTATTCCCCAAATGCTCACGGGAGACAACATTATTCGGGGAAATGCGGTAGTGAACCAGGTAGCGTCTGTGTCCTATCTGACGGCGCCTATGGCCGGCGGTATTCTGTATGCGGCATTTGGCTTAAAGCCTGTGATGTATGCAAGTGTTCTCTGCTTTTTCATTACTGCTTTGTTTGAGCGTTTGATCAAACTGGGAGAGCAGACGAGAGGTTACGGTGGAGATATTCTGTCCATTGTAAAAAATGATTTTGCCGACAGTATCGGATTTATCACTAAGGAACGGACAGATATTATGAAGCTGCTGCTTTTGGCTGCCCTTTCCCGCTTTTTTGTGATGGGGGTTACGCTTGTGGGCCTGCCGTACATTGTGCGGACCATCCTTGGACTGGACGCACAATATTACGGCGGTGCAGAAAGTATGCTGGCCATTGCGACAATTGTAGGGAGTATTGCCGCCGGACTGCTCACTGGAAAATTGAAATACCGCAGACTGTCTCTTACGATTGCGTTGATTGGAATTTGTATGCTTCCTGGCGGGGCTGTATTTCTTGTACCGACGGGCGCTGTTGTGAAATACGCAGTTCAAGTGGCAGCCTTTTGCGGTATGCAGATTGCAATCAGTATTTTTTCTATTTTTGCGGTGTCCATGATACAGCAGAATACGCCGGATGCTCTGCTTGGAAAAGTGATGGCTTATACCTCTGCCATAACCTTGTGCGCGCAGCCTGCCGGACAGATGGTATATGGCTTTTTATTTGACGCCTTCAGGGAGGCGGTTTATCTCGTGCTGATTCCGACGGGTGTGATTATTTGTATCATCGGGGCGCTATCTGCCGGCTTTTTCAAGAAATTAGACGGAAGCCCTCGTTTTTAGAGTGACTTTTGTTTACCCTTTCCAATTCCTGCATTGATCAATCCGTTTCCCGTCATCCCCCTGCTTTTCGTCATAAGCGAACTGCTTCAAAAGCTCGCAGGGGAACTTTTCGCAACTCCCGCAATGCTTGTGGGACTTTGCCTCACAGCAAGATTTAAGCGGGCAGCTATCTCCCCAAAAGGGCTTTTCGATATGTACGCATCCCGCGCAATTCATCTGTTCACGGTAGGCACACTGGCTGCATAAAAGCCCGCATCTTGATTCAATCTCAGATGTTTCCTTCAATCCAACATAAATATGGATTTCCGCGTTATCCATGCTGTCATCCTGGTATTCCTCGAAATCACATTTGAAAGTCCTGGGAAGGTTCATCTGCCAAATCTCCTGCCATGCCGCCGCAACTGCCTGAACCATATCCCCATGAATTACAAACTTCGCGTACCTGCCGGCTGGAATCCGGCATACAGTATATTCCCCCTCCTGGGGTTCTTTTGCTGCTTCACAGGCGACGATTGTAGTGTAATCAGCCTTCTCATCACCTTCATAGTCCGTATAAATTCCAAGGGCCTTCATATTCGTTTTTTCCGGAATAGAGGCATAGATGCCCTCATTATAAAAACGGTTCCAAAGCCCGCCAATCACAGCGCCCATGTCAGGGGAGAGATTGTTGGTTCGGGCAGAGACGCCTACTGCGATTTTTTCCTGTAATGTTACAATTTCATACTTCATAGAATAAACACTCCTTTTCTTTTGATAGGGATATTCTACCAAAAGAATCATGACATCTGTATGTCGTGATTCAAAAAATGTATGAAAACATTTTGATTAACTGCATAATAAGATTGACGAAAATTGGTGCTTAATATATAATATATTTATATAAATATATTATATAAATGATTTATTAAACAGGCAACCACAGGGAAAACCGAAGGGATCAAGTAATAGTATTAGAGAAGAAAAAGGAGAAGCATCATGCCAAAACAGAGAATTACGAAGGAAATGGTGGTCTCCGTTGCTTTTGACATAGCGAGAAGCAGCGGCATGGAGAAGGTTCTGGTTAAAAATATTGCAGACAAAATAGGATGCTCAGTTCAGCCCATTTACAGCTATTGCAAAAATATGGATGGATTGCGCCAGGACGTGGCAGATAAGGTGAGGCATTTTATCCGGCAATATATGGCAGACCATATTGACAAAAATAACCTCTTTGCCAGTACAGGCAAGGCGTATCTTCAGTTAGCCAAAGAAGAACCGAATTTATTTAAGATTTTCATCCTGCATAAGCGGACAGGAATTACCTCCCTGAATGATTTATACGAGAAGGAGGCCAATCCTAAAGCAGCCCAGGCTATTGCCGATGAATGGGGGGTCAGCATCTCAAAGGCAAGAGAGCTGCACTTGAATATGCTGATTTATACCATTGGAATCGGCACGATTTTTTCGGTGGCAACGCCGGGAATTTCAGCGGATGAGATATACGGCAAGCAGGAGAAGGCATACGAGGCATTTTTAAGGCAGGCGTTGGAAACAACAGATTTTACAGAAAGGAATCAGATATGAAAACAGGAGTGATTATTTATCAGTCGAAATATGGGGCGACACAGAAATATGCGGATTGGCTGCACGAAATGACAGGATTTGACTGCGTGAAAACGCCTAAGGCATCCTTGGAGGAGGCGGCGAAATACCAGACCATCATCCTTTGCGGCGGGGTCTACGCGTCGGGCATAGCGGGACTTAAGTTTTTGAAAAAGAATATCGGCAGGTTAAGGGATAAGAAAATCGCCATACTGTGCGTGGGCGCCGCCCCCTATGATGAAAAAGCGTTTGAAGAATTAAGAAATCACAATCTGAAAAACGGATTGGAAAATATTCCTCTCTTTTACGGGCGGGGACAATGGAATCTGAATCAAATGACGTTTACGGACAGAATGCTGTGTACCATGCTTATGAAATCCATTGCAAAAAAGGATCCCAGTACGTATGAGCCATGGATGGCAGGGCTTATGAGCGCGGCAGGCCAGAAGGCTGACTGGACGGATAAAAAATATTTGGCGCCACTGGCGGAATATGTTAAAATGTAAAAAAGTTCAAGAATCGGGAGGAAGCAGATGGAATACATACCCGCAAAGACAATCGTAACGAAGGTAAAGGCGCCGGCAAGCTGGTTCGGTATTGACTATAACATGAATATTTACAAGGGTTGCTGCCATGGATGCATTTACTGTGACAGCCGTTCCGACTGTTACGGTGTGGAGGACTTTGACAGGGTGCGCGCCAAGGAGGACGCATTGAAGATTATTCGGGACGACCTGCGCAGGAAAACCAGGACTGGCGTGGTGGGAACCGGTGCAATGAGCGATCCCTATAATCCCTTTGAGAGAGAGCTTATGCTTTCCCGCCATGCCCTGGAATTGTGCGACGCTTTTGAGTTCGGGGCTGCCGTTGCGACGAAAAGCTCACTGTTGGAGAGAGATATTGATATTCTGCAAAGTATTGGGGAGCATTCGCCTGTGCTTCTAAAGATTACGGTGACAACCGCTGACGATGCGCTAGCGGCGAAGCTTGAACCCCGTGTTTCCTGCCCGACAGAGAGGTTTCATCTGATTGAAAAGCTTTCCAAAGCAGGGCTTTACACAGGGATTCTGCTCATGCCTGTTCTACCTTTTCTTGAGGATAATCAGGAGAACATCGGGGAGATTATCCGAAGGAGTGAGGACGCGGGGGCAAGATTTATCTATCCCGCCTTCGGTATGACCCTCAGGGGGAATCAGAGGGCATGGTATTATCAGAAGCTTGACGAGCTGTTCCCAGGGGTAGGGCTTCCTGAAGCCTATCAGAAAAGATACGGGGGATACTATGAGTGTACCAGCCCACAGGCCAGAAAGCTGTGGGGGTACTTTGTTAAGGAGTGTGAAGAAAGAAGGCTTTTATACCGCATGGAGGATATTATCAGCCAGTATAAAAGACCTTACAGGGTTGAGCAGATGACATTGCCGTTTTAAGGTTTATGACAACTCCTCCAACATTTCACGGACGGTTTTGCCGGTACATGGGTGGCGCTTGTAAGGCGCAATCTCATGAAGGGGCTTTAACACAAACTCCCTTCGGTGCATATCCACATGGGGGATACACAGGTCGTCCTCCTCAAGAATCAGGTCATCATAGAAAATGATATCCAAATCTAGGGTTCTGGGGCCCCAGTGGGTTACGCGCTTACGTCCTGCCTCCTGTTCAATCCGGTGGAGTACGCAGAGTAATTCCCGCGGCGGCAGAAGGGTGCGAAGGATGAGGCACCCGTTTAGGAAATCCTCCTGGTCGGTGACTCCGTAAGGCTTGGTGACAAGGAAGGAGGATACCTTTTCTACTTTGCAGGAGGGGTCTGCCTGAAGCGCTTTTACCGCCTGTTTGAGAAAATGCTCTTTGTCGCCCATGTTAGAGCCAAGGGCAATGTAGGCTGTGTGCCATCCCCGTTCAATCTCTACCGCTACGGTTTCTAAGGGGAGGCCGACGGGCGCCCAGGGCTTTTGAAGCTTAAGGCCGACTTTATTAAGACGGGGAGTCTGAAGCAGAAGCATTTCCGCAAGGCTTTCGGCGGCGCTCTCCAACAGCTTGAAGGTGTGTGTGGTCAGAAAATGCTCGATTTGCCGGCTAAGCTCTCCGTAGTCGATGGAGGAGGCCAGTTCATCCGTCTTTCCCGCAGTTCTTGTATCGGTGTAGAGGGCGGCGGTAACGATGAATTTTTGCCCAAGGACATTTTCCTCAGGAAATACGCCGTGGTGGGCGAATACCTCCAGATTTTGTATCGTAATCTTATCCATAGATACTCCTTCCCATGATTGCTTCCGTCATCTGGATTGCTCTACGGTTCGCCTTTACATCATGGACTCTCACGAAAGAGCATCCGTGCATCATCCCGTAGACGGTGGTGGCAAGAGTGCCCTCCTCCCTCTGGTCGGCGGGGAGGTCAAGAGTCAGGCCGATGACGGATTTACGGGAGGTTCCCAGAAGGACGGGATACCCAAGCTTTTGCATCCTTCCTACCTGCCGGATGATTTCCAGGTTCATCTCATATGTCTTCCCAAAACCCACTCCAGGGTCCAGAAGCATCTTTTCATCCTTAATCCCCGCATCCTTTGCAATGCGGATACATTCCCGCATATCCTCCATAAAATCATTAAGGAAATCCTGATAAACAGGCTCTTTCCTGTTATGCATCAGGCAGCAGGCCGCGCCGTAATCTGCAATCAGCCCTGCCATGGAGGAATCGAATTTAAGCCCCCAGATATCGTTCACAAGGCTGGCTCCTGCCTGAAGGGCGGCCCTGGCAACAGAGCTTTTGTAGGTGTCAATCGAGATTGGAATGTCGAATTCCTGCTTCAATTTTTCAATGACGGGCGCGGTGCGTTCAATTTCTTCTTCTTCGGTAATCTGGGTATGTCCGGGGCGCGTTGACTCGCCGCCCACATCCAGGATGTCCGCACCGTCGTCTATCATTTCCTGGGCGTGCCTTAATGCAGCGTCCGCAGAAAGGTATCTGCCTCCGTCGGAAAAGGAGTCTGGCGTAACATTTAAGATTCCCATGATGTAAGTGTGGTTATTTGTGTCAAATTCTTTCTTTCCTATTACCATAATTTGTTCTCCTTATTGTTTTCTTTAAAGACTGATACTGAGATTTTTCTTTTTCGTACTCCAGTTACATTCTGCCTGCGCAGGGCAGCAGAAGCAGGAACGCGACATCTTATCTCCCTGGTACAGGAGAGCCTCCAACGGCTCTGCCTTTGCCCGCAGCCGCCTGTGTCCCCGGACTGCCGTAAGAAGCTGCCGTTGTTCTTCCTGGGTATATGCGATATCCCCCGGCATATCTGCAAGAATCTGGGCCGCCAGCGCCTCCCCTGCGATTTCGTGGGGAATTCCTTCTTCATACTGCCGGCTCTTGCCGATATCGTGGAGAAGGGCAGCGCCGTAGATTAGGTCACGGTCAAGCCCTAAGTTCATTTCCAGATTCAGGATATATGCGATACGGGCCACGTCCAGAAGATGGTCCATCTGATGGCGGCAGAAAATTCGGTCCTTCTCAAACTCCTTTAGCTTCTCTGTGGAGGAAATGTAGAGAGGATGCATTCGTATAAATTGAAGTTTTTTACTAGATGGTGATTTGTCCATAAGCTGATTCCATTCTTTAAGTTGTCGTATGATACTCTGTCAATTTTGTCTCAACAGCCGGAAAAAACGTTCCTCCAGCAAGGGGTCAGTCTCAAAAGCCCCGCGCCGCGCAAGCGTCACAGTCTGGCTCCCAGGCTTTTTGATTCCGCGCATGGTCATGCACATGTGCTCTGCCTCCACCATTACCAATACGCCCTTTGGCTTCATATGTCTCATGAGCGCGTCAGCGATTTGTCCGGTCAACTGCTCCTGGAGTTGCAGCCTCCTTGCAAATACTTCTACCGTTCGGGCAAGTTTGCTTAAGCCAACTACCTTGCCGTTCGGAATATAGGCAATGTGCACTTTGCCGAAGAAGGGCAGCATATGATGTTCGCAGACGGAATGGAAGGTGATATCCTTCTCAATCACCATTTCGCTGTTGTCCGCATGGAAGGCTCGGCTTAAGTGTTCCCCCGCATCCTCCTCCATGCCGGAAAAAATCTCGGTATACATCCTTGCGATACGGTCCGGCGTGTCAATAAGCCCCTCGCGGGAAATATCTTCTCCGATTCCTTCTAGTAAAAGGCGGACTGCCTGTCTGATTTTATCTTGATTTATCATAGTTTTATTTCCTTTTTAATATCTGAAGCTTGTTTGGTATTTGCGGGTGAACCGCATGCAGAGGTTCGTTTAAAGTCTGCCATCACCTGGCCAAGATAAGACAGAGAGCCAAAGGCAAGGACGATATCATCCGGCCTGGCATCCATTAATGCGTTTGCCACCGCTGTTTGTATCGTTTCTTCTGCATGGACAGGGACATTTTCCTGGCAATGCCGTCTCATTACGTCGGCAAGCTCTGCCGCCAAGAGCGTCCGGCCAGTGTCAGAGAGCGCCACGGTATGAACGGATTTTGCCAGAGGCGCCATGATTTTAGCGATTTCTTCATATTCTTTATCTTTGAACACACCCATAATATAGATAAAATATTTTCCTGGAAAATAGGTTTCCAGAGTCTCCCTAAGCCTTTTTGCCGCATCTTCATTATGCGCCCCGTCTATGAAAAAAAGAGGGTCAGCGCCTAGACAGGTGAAACGTCCGGGCCAGGCGGTTTCTTTTAAGCCCTGGCAGATTGCGGCATTTGAGATGTGATAGCCCATTGTCCTAAGAGTAAAGACTGTTTCCAGCGCTGTGGCGGCATTGCCAATCTGATGCCGTCCTGCAAGGGGGCAGCAGGCGTTGGTTATCTCTTTATAGGAGAGAAGTTGTCCCTCATAGCTTTCGCTGTGGAGTTTTACCTGGCTTTCATCAGCAGTTACATAGGGACAGCCATGTATTTCAGCCTGCTGCGTCAAAACCTCTGTAACCTCCGGCAGTTGTACTGAGGAAACCACCCGACAGCCTGGTTTGATGATTCCCGATTTTTTGGCGGCAATTTCCGCCAGGGAGTTTCCAAGAATCCCCAAGTGATCCCGACTGATGGAGGTAAACACGGCAATCAGCGTATTTTTTATAATGTTGGTGGCGTCTTCGGCGCCGCCAAGGCCGCACTCAAGCACGACCAGGTCGCAGCCCTGCTCTTTAAAATATAAAAAAGCTATTGCTGTCTCAATCTCGAATACAGTCGGGCCTGTCTCGCCGGCTGCCTTCATACAGGCAATAGCTTTCTGAACCAATGCGGTCAGTCTGGCAAATGCGTCTTCCGGTATCCATTGAGCGTCTACCTGAATCCGTTCCAGATAGGAAACCACTGTCGGCGAGAGATATCGTCCTACCCTGTATCCTGCTTTGCTTAATATCGTGGAGGTGTATGCAAGTACAGAGCCTTTGCCGTTCGTTCCGGCAATATGTATGAACTTAAGGTCATCCTGGGGATTGCCAAGTTCGCACAACAGCTTCCGAATCGTACCCAGACCAAGTACACTTCCGTATTTCGACACCTTGTCCAAATATACCCTTGCTTCTTTATAGGTCACGTTCTCGTTTCCTTTCGTATTTATATTTTCGTCGGTGTTAATCATATCACTAAAATGCGGTTCAGACAAGGGAATTTGGAAAATATCATATGAATTATAAGCGGCGGTCATTATGGCCGCCGCAAAAGTCTATGCCTTTTCTTTATTTCTTCATATAAGAAGAAACCATCCGTACCATCCCTTCAATCTGGTCCTGCTCCTCTTTCGATTTCCCGTCCTTAAGGACGGAAAGCACCAGCGAGAATTCATCCGGCGTAAACTGTATTCCTTTCTTATTGGCATTGGTAATCAGCGCCATCATAATCGGCGCGAGAGCCTTCCCACTCTTGCCCTGAGTCTGTGCGGCGGCGGTTCGGATTAATTCCATTTTCATAGGGTCGATATTCTGCATATCAGGGTGGTTCATCCATTCATTCATTTTCTGCGTCTCCTTTCTGGCTGCCCGTATCGGGCGGATTGCTTCCATTTTCAAATTGCTGTTCAAACATCGTGTTGTACATCTCGAACATCTCCTGCTGTTCAGGGCTTAACATGCCCTTCATCATGTCCATCGGGTTAAAACCCTGGGAAGACGAGTCAGAGGCGTCGTCAGACATTGCCTGCATACCTCGTACCATTTCCATCATATTCATCATGCTTGACATTTGTTCCATCATTTCCTTTTCTGCCGGCCCCATATAAGGTTTTAATCCCTCAAATATGTTGGCGGGAGAGGAGGAAAATCCCTGGAAATATTCCATCGTGTGGCGCAGCTCAAGAAATTTGATGTATATTCCGAAGAAACGCTGCACAGAAGGCGGAGTGTATGGAAGCAGCAGCTTTAACGTGTACAGAAAAGGCGGTGTCACCAGATTGTCGAACGGCGTCATTGGTTTCGGCGGATTTTGTTCCATAGGCACTCCTTATCATAACGTTGTAAATATATATGACGGCGGAATGGATTTTATGAGATATGGGAAAACTAAATCTTAAGCATTTCATATATTATTAGGGAAATGTATGTTAGGAAAGGAAACGGGTATGAACAGAAAACTGATTATTGATGGCAACGCCGTTTACGAGATTGATGAAGCATGCATGTTGAAAAAGCATTTAGAGGAAAAGAAGGAGAAGGAACAGGCGGAAATGCGAAACCAGGAAACAGAAGGGTATCAGATGAAGGAGAACAGATAACATGAAAGAGGCGGAGTGTTTTACTCCGCCCCTTTTAAGGTTTAACGAATTAGCATCCGCAGTCAAAGCCGCCGCATCCGCCGTTGCCAAAGCCGCCGCAGCAGAAAAGCAGAAGGATGATCCACAGACAGCTATCGTTGCCGCCGCATCCGCCGCCAAAGTTACTGCCGCATCCGCCGCAGCAGAAAAGCAGAAGGATAATCCACAGACAGCTATTGTTGCCAAAGCCGCAACCGCACTCTCCGCCTCTGCCTACATTTGACTCACAGCCACATCCACAGTTTGTAGCACTTAAATCGCTCATATTGAAATCCTCCATTTATGATGTTTACAGTAACATAATATGCGAGGGGGCAGGATGTGTGAAAAAGAAAATTAAAATTTTACCAGACGTTTGATGGAGTGCTGGTAATGGTAGGTATTCTTCTGGAGTTTCAGCTTATCCAGGGCGGAGATGTTCTCCTTGGCGTACTCGTCGTAGAGGGTCAGCAGGTAGGAAATCGTATAGTTCCTGTGCTGGAACCAGGTGAACAAAAGCCAGTTCATAATATCCGGATACCAGTAGCGTTCCGGAATGGAAGAATTCCGAAGGAGAACTACATGGGAAAGGGCTTCTGTGGATAACCGAGTCAGCTCGTCGGAATAATTCTTGTCCCGAAACAGCGGGTCGCTTTTCTGGATGATGTCAAACAGTGCGTTGGACGCTTTCCAGTAGGCGACAAAGTCGGGAAGGGAATCGTCGTCTTCTTCCATATGATGAAGGTCAAAGGTCTGCATGACGGGACGTTTCCGCCGATGGGTCCAGTCGTATTCGGAACGTTTGTCCGAGTCAGAAAGGACATGGTATGCCTCTAAAATCTCCTGCATCTTCTCGGTTGTGTCGATACCGTTCTTTATGTTGACATCTGGATGGAACCGCTTTGCCAGCTCATTCTTGGCTGCGGTGATGTCTTCTAAGGAAGCTTTTTCTGAAACGCCTAATATATCATAATAATTTTTATCTTCCATTATATCCTCCTGTTGCTAATATATGGACATAAACATTATTATCTTACGACAATCTTGCGAAGAAATCAATTACAAAATTAGATATTATAAAGTATAGTTTCAACAGTGTGTTCAAGATGTCGATTTTGGGTTGGAGTGGTAATTATTAATCTGAGATTCTATGTTACAATAAATAATGGAATTTTGTAGATACGAGGAGAGGTTAGAATGAACGTTGCAATTGTGGAGGATTCACAAAAGGACAGTCAACTGTTGCTTTCGCTTTTAACAGAGTATATGAAACACTATGATTTTAATCTGAAGATAGAAGGTTTTAAAAGCGGGGAAGAATTTTTGTCTGCTTTGGAGCCGGAGAGATTTGATCTGTGCTTTATGGATATTTATATGGAAAGACTTAGCGGCGTGGAGGCTGCTGAAAGGCTGCGGGAAATAGACCCTCAGTGTTTGGTCATTTTCTTGACCAGCAGTCCCGACTATATGGCGGAAGGTTTTCGCCTGCGCGCCTGGAGGTATCTGCTAAAGCCGGTGACTATGGAGAGCATCCGAGAAGCCATGGCGGAGTGTATTGAACAGACTGAGCTTTCCAGACGGCGTCTGAATGTGAACGTCGGAAGGAAGGAGGTTAGTTTACCGTTTTCTAAGATTTATTATGTGGCCACGGCAAACCGCAATATTGAGATCCATGGCAGGGAAGCAGTCCTGATTACGAATACTCATGTGACTTTTGAGCGTCTGACGTCTCCATTGCTTGAGGATTACCGTTTTTTCTGTGTGGGAAAAGGATTAGTGATTAATCTTCAGTTTGTGAAGCATATAGAAGAAAGCTGTGCAGTGATGCTCAATGGCGACAGGCTTCCCATAAGCCGCAGGAAGCGTCCCGAAGTATCAGCGGCGCTTGTACAGTTTCAATTTGAAAATGAGTGAGAAGGAGAGAATTACAGGTGAAAAGATTTTTGAAATTTTTAGTCATATTTGTATTGTTTTTTAGTTGGGCGATTTCTGTACATGCCGATGAAGATACCGTTTCGGAAATTAAGGTTATTTTAAACCAAGGGTTGATTGCAAAAAATGATATGTTGGAATATGGGGATGTACAGGGACTTGAGGATATGGTCGAGGGCTGGAATAGAAATTTATATTTCGTCGCTGGTTTTACGGAAGATCTGGAGAAAGGGGCGGCGCTTGAGTTGGAAGCTCTTGATTACAGCAGTATTAATGTGTGGCATCCGGGGGTTTATACAGTTACGGTTCGCCTGAAAATCTGTGAGGATTATGCCGGCGATTTTACAATCTCTGACGAGGTACGTACCCTGTATTTTCAGATAACGGTTGGCGCCCCCGATGAGATTACGTTTGCTTTTAATCACATTGCAGCGACTTTTATTCAGTACGATTTTACGGCACCAGTGGATGCGTCCCCTGTTCTGTGGTATGCAAAAGCAGAGCAGGGAAAGCAGCCTGAAGATACGGACTGGAAAGAGGGAGAGGAAGAATTTTATCGAAGATCTCCCTCAATGGTGCGAATTCTTTGCAGCGCCCTAGATAAACGCTGTGATTATTTCTTTCAAATGCGCAGCGAAAACCTTGCTTCTAATATACTGAAGCTGGAGTCCACGGCTCTGTTTCCTTCTGACGATAAAGATATGGGAGGAGACCGTGACGGCAATGATAATAACGACGATACCGAAAAACCGCCGCTGATACAGCCTTCCCCGCTGCCGCCGTCAAATACTGAGACGTCTGAGGTTTTGCCGCCTGTAACGACGCCGAAAGTTACAGAACCGTCAGATGCAGTACTGTCCCAGGTGACGCCGCCGGTGGCGCTGTCCTCTAAATCCGTTTTGCGTCAGAGAAGCGCAGATAACGGCATTGCTTCTATTGAGTCTGGGAACGGATCTTTAGGGCAGGGATTTGAGAGCGTGGACGGTGATACCATGACGATCAGCGGTGCAAGGATTATGTGGCTGCTAAGCAGCAATGCTGAGAAGATACCTTTTGGATGGAATCGTGTGTCCATAGAAATCCCCGCCGCGTTCCTGGAAGGGCTTGGCCTTTCTGGCAAAGATATGCTTGCCCTGACGCTGAGCCATGAGACGGATCTGTCTTTTGATATTATGATTACCGCTAAGGGGGAAGAAATCAAATCTCTGACAGAAATCGTTGTACGGCTGCCTGTACCTGAGACTCGGAGTGGTTATACCCTTATGCTGGATGGTAAGTCTCTTGATACGGCGGTTGTTTGTGAACAGGGGTATGCGGTGTTTACGATTGACCAGGCTGGCAGCTATGAGCTCTGTGAGAAGGGAGGCGCTTTGAAGGCATCATGCACAGACCGAAGTGCCCCTCTTAAGCAACAGACAAAAGAACTCCCGCAGCCTGCTTTCACAGACTTTTTACCGGTGATTATTGGAGTTATCCTGCTGATTGCATGTAGCGGCTGGTTCCTGTGGAGGAAATATAGATGACGAGATACACCAATTTCCTGCGAACCGTACTTCCGATTTTGGCGGCGGTGCTCATATTTCCCGTTCTCATGGGATGGCTTTATTGCAATGACAATAAATATACTCACAAGGGAATACAGGCAATTTCCGGTATGCTGATCTTGGATCAAAAAACCTTGGAGGAAGAAAAAATATTTTATTTTACTCAGGGCTGGCAGTTTTATCCGGAAATCTTGCTTTCACCGGATGATTTTGCAGATGGAAAAGCGCAGGATATTTATATGCAGAATATCACAATAGGCAGGGAAAATTATTTTGGCTTAAGCAGCCGAAGGATTATGACAGGAGGAAGCGCCAGTTATCGGCTTGTTCTTGCTCTGCCTGAAGAAATCCGCGCATATACCCTTGTTCTGCCGGAGATTTATTCTGCGTATCGGTTGTATGTGGACGGTACAGAGCTTCTGTCTATGGGGATTCCGGAAAGTACTGGATTTACCGAAAAAATTGCCCGTCGTTATGTCACTTTTGCCGCGTCAGGGCAGACAGAGCTTTTACTCGCAGTGTCTAACCGTTCGCACTTTTATGACGGCATGACCTATCCGCCTATATTTGGTTTGCCTGAGGCTGTGAGCCAGGCAGAAAACCTCTGGCTGCTGTATCGTTTTTGTATGCTGTTCTTTGCGTTGCTTGCCGCGGGCTTGTCCTTTTACCTGGTTGTAGCATTTCGCGGCAGAAGCGAGAGAAGGATTATGTTGTTCTTTCTTGTCTCCTTGTGCGTCACATTAACCTATCTGTATCCTGTAATTTTTCAATTTTTTCAGGTTACGCCAAAGCTATGGTACGGGATTGAACTTTTTGGCATTTACGGCAGTTATCTTTTTGCCGTTATGCTGCAAAATGAAATCAGCGATGTCGGACTGGGGCAGAAGAAAATATCCACAGCGGCGCTGGCTGTTTTCACAGGAATTTCCATTCTGTACAGTTTACTGCCATGCTATCGAGTATGGCAGGTTCGGCTGTTCGGACTGCTTGTTACTGCGGTAAAGTTTTTTACCGTGGTCTATCTGCTTTACTGTGCCGTCTGTACATCCATCCGCAATCAGTCTAGCAGCAGGCTATTGCTGTTCTGTACCACCGCCTTCGGCATTGCCGTACTGTATGACCGTCTGTATCCTGACTGGGAACCGATTTGGGGCGGGTGGCCTATGGAATATGGCTGTCTGGTTTTAGTATTGGGCCTTGGTATGGTGCTGTGGTATGACTTCTCAGAAGGATACCGTTTTAAACTGACCTTTGCAGAGGAAAGGCGCCGGCTTACAAGGCAGGTAGCGATACAAAAGGCACATTATTTGGAGTTGACCGACAAGATTGAGGACGCCATCCGTATGCGCCATGATGAACGTCACCATCTTCAGACCCTGTACAGCATTTTTGAAGCCGGAGATTATAAAAGGCTGGGAGAGTATCTTTCCGGCTATGTCAAGACCTCCATGCCAAAGGCGCGTACCGTATTATGCAAAAATCTCATTGTGGACAGTATGCTGCGGTATTATGAGAGCCTGTGTAATCAGGAGGGGATTCGTTTTACCTGCCAGGCAAAGCTGCCGCCGGATGTCCCTGTATCGGATGTAGAGCTCTCCATTCTTTTGGGAAATCTTTTGGAGAATGCGTATGAGGCGGCGGGGCAGAAGGGGGAAGGCGAAGCTTTTGTCTCCTGTCAGGTGAAGATACACGGCGATTCTTTCTATCTGCGGATTAAAAACAGTTTTACCAATCCTGTTAAGCGCAAAGGCGAACGCTTTCTTTCTGCCAAGCATGGGGGATACGGTGTGGGTACTCAGTCTGCCCGTACTGTGGTGGAGAATTATGGCGGGGACTGTGTATTTGAGGAGAGGGACGGTGTATTCAGTGTATATGTATTGTTTTTATTAAACGGGAAAGCTGTTTGATGAAAAAGGAGTAAGTTTAAATGAAGCTGAGAAAAGATTACGAGATTAGTTTATTAATTATCGGATGCATTTTTGTCAATTATATAGGTAAAGCACTGGCTGTTGCCTTAGAATTGCCGGTATGGTTTGATTCTGTGGGTACGGTTTTTTCTGCATATGTGTTTGGAACGGTATGCGGCGCGGTTGTTGGAGTGACCGTTAATATTCTGTACAGCTATGGTCTGGTGAATATTGGTGTGGGTGCTATTGCTCTGTCAGAGGGCTCTACGGGCAATGTATGGGGAGACAAAGTGGCGAGGCTGCTCATGGAATTGAGAGTGGATGAAATATTCAGCTTCATTGCAGGAGAAGTTTATCTGGATTTTTTAGATAAAGTGCTCACAATGTTGCTGCTGTTTGCGGTGATACGGATTTTTCGTAGAAAAGGGAGAGCAAAAAAAGTATTTCTGGGGATTTTGCTTATGATGCTGCATGCTCGGATATTTTTGGGAGATACCGATACCGTATATGCTGCCGAAAGTGCTGAGAACTATATGGGAACAACAGACAGCTTGGTTATCTTTACGTTATCCGGAGGGCTGAATGTTTGCGATACCGTGTCGGAAATCAGGAGTGCCGTAATGGTATACACATACCTGCTGTCAGGGGAAGATAAGTTTCATCTGGCTGTTCTTGACGATAGGGAGGGGAGTGTGATTGCGAAAAATACATACCGGATTACGAGAGAAAAGGAGATATACAATAAGAGGTGGTTTCGATTATGCGCAATAATTGTGGTTGCCATTATCATTTCTTATCTTACCTGGCTGTTTGTCAAGACACAGATTCGGAGAACCCTCCGTATCCAGAAGATGGAACTGGAGTGGGCCAAGAATCAGCTTAAGATGGGGAATGAAATGATTCTGACCATTGCTCAGGCAGTAGATGCAAAGGACGGGAATACCAGACAACATTCTGTCAGGGTATCGGAATATTCTGTGTTGATAGCAAAAAAATTAGGATATAGCGACGAGGCATGTGAGGAGTTGCGTAAGATTGCTTTACTTCATGATATTGGTAAAATCGGAATACCGGACCGTGTGCTGAATAAGCCGACGCGGCTTACGGATGAGGAATACGAGATCATGAAATCCCATGTCACCTTAGGGGCAGAGATATTAAAAAATTTTACGCTGATTGACCATGTGGCGGACGGAGCTCTCTATCATCATGAGAGATATGATGGCAGAGGATATGTCCATGGTCTGAAAGGGGAAGAAATTCCCTTAAATGTGAGGATTATCGGAATCGCAGATGCCTTTGACGCCATGACCGCCAACCGTGTCTACCGTAAGAAGCTGGATTTTGAGTATGTGCTGGAAGAAATAAAAAAAGGCTCCGGAACACAGTTTGACCCACAGCTTGTTAAGATTATGATTGGTCTGATTGAGGAGGGTACGATTGACGTAAATCGGATTTATGGGACAGAGAGCAGGGAGAAAGTCTGAACAGCCCAAGATTAACTGGGAAGCATATATGACGGAGGAAGCAGGGGCTATGCTTTCCGATAGGGTTATTGAGAAATGTGTCAGGGGGGATATCAACGGGAATGACATTGGCGCAGGTTTTGAAAAAGAATGGCTCCAGATGTTGGATATTAATGAGTTTACAGTGGCCGAGGGAACGAAGGAACGGGTAGATGAGATGATTGAGGAATTTTAGAGGAACTCGGATATTGATGTTTTGCAGGAAGGATTTCATGAAAATGAAAAGATTAGATTACTAAAATTGATGTAGATAATTTCTTGTGACCAGAATATCATCTCATTCCAGAAAAGTAAAAGAGCTAAAATCCTTGAAACACCAAGGCTTTCAGCTCTCTAACAGACCTGCGGAAGATGGGACTTGACTCCAAAAAATATCAAAGTATACTACGGTTCAAGCGTAACATAAAAGAAAATCCCGAACTCTATATCGACTTTAGTTCACCAGAAACCACCGCTGATAACAATAGGAAAATTGATGAATATGGAGAAATAGCCGCAACTAAAATAAACGATAGACGAAAGAATTTTAGTCAGGAACAAATTGACGCAATTGTTCGATTACGAAAATCTGGCGAAACCCTTGAGCGACTTGCAGATAGATTTGACTGCTGTGATTTTACTATTCGTAAAATACTAAAGAATTACAATGGGACTTAGCATAGATGATTCCACACCCCTACTCTCTGAGTAGGGGTATTCAAAGATCGGCACCGCAGGGACAACAACCCCAGCGGAGGGGGAAACCGAGCCAACGGGTGAGGTAATTGGACGGATTAACGTCCGTAGGTGACATCCATAGGTAGTAGGCATATGGTACTGACTGAGCAATGCGCGACCAACCGTAGCCCCTCCCACCGACATTGTACATGCTACCGACGTCGACATTGACTAACCCACTACGGACAAAAGCCTTCAACCATAGAAAAGCACAGGCAAAGAAGCCTTCTTCTGTTGTACCCAAGCCTTAGCATGGCGCAACTTCTCATCTCCGTTATTTCCTAAAAATCTAGAGAGCGACTTCACGATCTTTGTAAGAGAGGATAATTAACAGCCGGAGCCTGACCTCAAAATGCTGCTTATCAGTCCCATGGACAGCATCATCCACATATTTATTTTAGCATACAGACAATACCAGGTGCTGCCAACATCATCCACTTACCCTTGGCTTTTGTCCGTAGTGGGTATGTACGATTTGATGATGGTAAGATGTTAGGAACTGGCTACGCTGGATGGTATGAGTCTGCATCATCTAGAACAATTAACGGCGTATATTATCTTTGGCTCGGAAAATACGATGTTACACCATCCAATACTGACGGTCGTCGTTTGGACGGTTTCCCCCTCCGCTGCCTGTACCAGGCAAAAGTGTAATAAAAAGAAGCATAACAATAGCCAACATATTTTCCCATCACAAAATAGAGCGTAGCAGTCAATTTTCTGCGCCCTTTAGCAAGAAGTATCCAAGTATGTCACATCAAATCCCCAATATCCTTAGTCAGAACAATTCCACACCCAAATATGCTGCATCTCGTTCATCTTGTGTAATTCCAAGGTATCGCTTGGTAATCTCATAACTACTATGGTTATAGATGTCAACAATTACCGCTAAGGATACCTCCCCGCCTTTTACAGCATGATAGCCCCAAGTCTTCCGTAAAGAATGGCAGGCAATCTTCCCCATAATCCC
This sequence comes from uncultured Dorea sp., assembly GCA_910584575.1. Lineage (GTDB taxonomy): Bacteria > Bacillota > Clostridia > Lachnospirales > Lachnospiraceae > Sporofaciens. Next base: position 401 of record CAJUBG010000045.1, on the reverse strand, counting down.
TAGTTCCACTACTGCAGCATGAATAATCCGCCATGCCTGTATTCGACTGATGGCTTTCGGTTCTTTGCGATTGTTAGCGAAGATATAATCCCCTCGGCGGTGGATGTAACACTGTTTCAGCGCACCAAGCACTTGTGGGTTTAAGGCGATTGTACGTTCTTTCTTGGTTTTCTTCTCCACTACAGTAATGTGAGTACGGAATGCCTGTTTTTCTTCATCATATACATCCGCCCATTTAAGTCGGAGCAAATCACTGATTCTTAGTACAGTGTATGTCCCCATTAACACCAGTGTATAGTTACGCAGTTGTCCTCTACTTAAGAAGTAATCTGCGAGTTCCTTTAACTGTTTCTTGTTTCTGATTGGTTCTGTTGCTGCCATAATAATTAAAGCCCCCTTGT
>CAJUBG010000044.1 GCA_910584575.1 uncultured Dorea sp. | reverse complement strand
CAGTTCCTCCCTCTCTATGATGATTCTCCTGTACGGATACTCTAATCATACCCAATATAAGGTCTTTACATAACTGGTCTATAAACCTTATAATGTGCCGTATAACCCAATCATCATCAAGAGAAGGAGAGCGAATATGAAAAAAAGTATATGTATGTTAGTAACAATATTGACAGTAATTGGCATTAGTTCAGCCGCACTGGCACTAAACAGGACGGATTACCGCCCGCAGGAAGAATGTTCCCTATGCGGAAAAGCAGAGAACTCTATCTTAACTTTATACAGCAAAGTAAATGGTGTAGGGATATTGAATTTCAACGACTTCACCATTAGTACGTTAAGAATCTGCAATGAGGAACCCAATTTGTCTATGTCTGGTTCTTCCCATACTACGAATGTCAGTGGAGAGGACGGGAGCATTATATCCATTGATTCCAACATAGTCCGCCGTATAGCAGATGTTACAATCTCCACCAGAGACGGAAGCAGACCACACCCGAAGGAAATGGCACGGTTCCTATGCGCCGACTGCTGTAAACAGATTGAGCAGGAAAACAAATATGATGCAGCATTTATTGATTACCAGACGAGAGAAATATTTCCTATCAAAGAAAATACGATAGAGTTTTATATCGGTGATTATGCCATCCATAGGTTAAATGCAGAGGACGGCTTGGAATATCTGGTATTCTATGCTCCAGAACAGTAACCATACATCAGACTGGTAAATATTAAAAACGCCCTATCAAAACATATCGTCCTGATAGGGTGTCTGTTCGTTTGTACACAATATCCTATATCATCCCAAAGTGCCTGAACGCATCCATAATGGCAGCTTCTTTTTCAGGGGTACATTTCGGCACTTTCGCATCTTCACTCTTTGGCAGATTATAATTCTCTCTCTTATCAAGCCCGCACTTGTCTTTTATCTGTGCAATGTAGAGACTGGATACGTTTAAACCATGCTTTTCTTTCACATATTCCTTAATCTTCCCGTAGGTAGCTTTTTCCGCTGGCGTATAATTACTCTCTGCATCAGGCTCCATTGTTACCTCAATTCTAGGTGTATCTTTTTTGAGGGATAATTTGACAACCGTCTCCACATGCACCGTCTGCGGAAACTGATCCACCGCCCTCACCCTAACCACCTCATACCCTTCCCCCCTCAGATACTTCACATCCCTAGAAAGCGTCGCCGGATCACAGCTCACATACACAACCCTCTCAGCCCCCATCCCAACAATCGTCCGCAGCAGTCCCTCGTCGCACCCCTTCCTTGGCGGGTCAACCACCACCACATCCGCATGGTACTTCCCCCCTCCATGCTCATCCTCATATCTCCTCCCAAACTCCGGCAGAACCTCCTCCGCCTTCCCCTCAAAAAACTCAACATTCCCAATCCCATTTACCTTCGCATTATTTCTGGCATCCAGAACCGCCTGAGGCACAATCTCCACCCCATACACCTGCTTCGCCTTCTTTGCCAGAAACAGCGAAATAGTCCCAATACCACAATACAGATCCCACACCGTCTCCCTGCCCGTAAGCTGCGCGTACTCCATCGCCACCCCATAGAGCTTCTCCGTCTGCACAGGATTCACCTGATAAAAAGACAACGGGGAAATCTGATACTTCACATCCCCAATCACATCCGTAATATACGTCTGCCCCCACAAGAGACGAAGCTCATTCCCCATGATTACATTCGTCCTCTCCCGATTAACGCTGTAAGTCACACTGGTCATCCCGTCAATCTCAGACAAACGCCCAGCCAACACATCCCCATGAGGAAGCCCGTCCCCATTAATCACCAGACAGACCATAATCTCCCCTGTACGGAAACCATAGCGAATCAGCACATGGCGAACCAGCCCCCTATGTTCCTCCTCATGATAGGCGCTAATCCGAAATTCCTCCATAAATTCAATCACACACCGGAGAATACGCTCATTCACCTCCACCCCCAACGCACATCTGGTATTAGGAATAATACTGTGGGTCCTGCCCGCATAGAACCCTGCGATAATCCTCCCGTCTCTATCCGTTCCCATGGGAAACTGGGCTTTATTCCTGTATGCAAATGGATTCTCCATCCCCATAATCGACTCCATAGCTTTTGAAACAATCTCCTCCGGTACTCCTCCAATCCGTATGAGGTTCTCTCTTACCTTGTCCTCCTTGAATTTCAACTGCCTTCCATACTCCATCTCCTGAATCTGGCAGCCGCCGCAGCTTCGCGCCATGGGGCAGACAGGCTTCTCCACGCGGAATTTTGAGGGCGCGACAATGTTTACCAATTTCGCATACGCATAATTCTTCTTTGCCTTCATAATCTTTGCTTCCACCACATCCCCAATGACGGCATCCTTGATAAACAGCGCATACCCGTCTATTCTTCCAATCCCTTCGCCATTACTGCCCATATCCTCTATCGTAACCGTAACTCTATCGTTCTTCCTCATTCCATTCTTCATCCTATCCTCCGCATTACCGTCCACATTCCCAATCATTCCTGTAACTACACCATTCTTCCTCATTCCATCACCCATCTGCACCCAACTTTCCCCTGACACTTTATCGAATCCTACAATTCTATCATCCGCCCCATAAAAGTCAAAATTACCCTCAGCCGACAAAGAACCATCCCTAACACCCATATGCTTCTTCGTCCACCGAGGGTCTTCTACATTCCTATATCCCCATAGTCGTTTTCGACAGGACACTTTCCGCTTCCCGTGCCACTGGTCTTTTACATTCCTATATCCCCATAGTCGTTTTCCTTAGATTCGACTCAAACAACCGGTTATACCCCAACCAGTCATTGCTGTTCTTATCCTTAAAAATCTCCGTCAAGGTCTGCATCTTTGCATCCGCGCAATCCGCAAAATTAAGGGCAAGAGCCTCTGCAAGCGCAGGCTTCTTGGGAGAGCCATACTCAAGCTCACCGTGGTGCGCCACGATACAGTGCTTCAATTCGCTTGCCAGCCTCTCCGGAAATCCTGGAATCACTCTTACCGCATCGCTCACCATCTCCACTCCAATGACGATATGCCCCAGAAGCTGCCCGTCGTCCGTATAGTCATTCTCCGGAAATGCAGACAATTCCCTGACCTTGCCGATATCATGGCAGATTGCCGCCGCGCACAAAAGATCCCCGTTCAAAATCGGATAAGCCCCCGCCATATATTCACAGAACTTCACCACGCTTAACGTATGCTCTAAAAGCCCTCCTGAAAATCCGTGATGCACGCTCTTTGCCGCTGAGTGGGCCTTGAACCGCCGGATAAACGCCTCGTCCTTCACAAAATAAAATTCAACCAACTGCTTAAGGTAAGTATTCCCAATCCTCGCCACATATCCCATAAGCTCACGATACATTAACTCCGTATTCTTCTCGCTGGTAGGCAGATAATCCGCCATGGTATACTCCTCCTCCTGCGCCTTGCGGATCTGCTTGATATTCAGTTGAAGATTATTGTTGTAATTAATCACCTCACCGTAAACCTCAATGAAATCCATTTCCTCATAATCCGCAATCCCGCCGGAATTAGGGTCCCAGACCTTTCCGTCCAGAACTCCCGTCTTGTCCTGGAGAATCAGATTGTCATAGGGCTTTCCGTTCCTTGTCTCCGCTGAACGCTTTCCCTTGCATAAATAAATGTTCCTAATTGTCTCACCCTCACGGAGAGTATTGATATACCTCATTTTTCTGCCTCTTTCCATTCTGTCAAATTAATTGTATTTTATTACTATATTCTTGTATTCGATTATCTTACATCATCTTCTGCCCGAAAAGGCAAATTACTATGATTTTATAAAAACAAGCAAATACTCCACGCCATAATCTTACAGATAAGCGGACATTACATCTCCTTGCTTCCCACCGTCACCTTAAAATCAATATCCACATATCCGTCCGCCCCCTGGCGCTGTCCCTTAATCACCGTCTCGCTTCCCACCTTCTTCTCCATCAGGGTCCCATGGTAAATCCCATAGGAGGTAATCTCCACATCATCCACGCCGGTAATCACGTCGCCAATCTGAATTCCCGCCGCCATGGCCGGAGAATCGGCGTCCACATTCTTCACATACAGCCCCTTAGGGATACCCTGTTCTTCAATCTCCTCCGTGACGTCCACGCCCCAGATTCCGATATAGGGAACGCCCTGGCCGTTGGAGAGAAATTCAATCACATCCTTCACATCCGTAATCCCATATCCGATAATCAGCTCAGTGCTCCCCTCCTCCGCGGCGCTCTGGTCGATTAAGGCAATAACCTCGCCTTTTAGATTGATGATAAAACCGCTTCCGTTCTTAGAGCCTGCAATATCCGTATTAATCAGCCGATACTGCCCGTCAGCCGAATCCAGCACATTTTTGCCGGAAGCAATCGAGCCGAACCCCATTGCCCCCGCATACCCAAAGGGCTTGCCTAACACAATGGCAATATCGCCCTTGGACACCGCATTCGAGCTTCCAAGCACCGCAGTATCAATCTGCGCCCAGGTAGAATCATCAATATCTGAACGGTTCACGGCATAGATTCCAAACCCCAGGTTCCCGTCGTTCTTCTTAAGGGCTGCTGGGTACGCCTGACCGTTGTTAAAGACAATCTTCAATTCCTTCGCGTCCTTTGCCACCGTGGATTTCCCCAGAACCAGAAGCTCACGCCCGTTATCCGCCACAATCAGGCCGGACACGCTGTTCTTATAATCCTTCGATTCCACCGTCCAGTCCTGGTCCTCCAATACACCCGCAATCTCCACCACAGAACGGTTTGCCTTGACGCCTATGGACGTCAAAGACTGCTGCATCTGCCGATAGCTGTCCGCATCCAAAGGCTGCGGCTGCACAACCTCCTCAGGCGGCGCCTCCGCCGGCTCCTCCTCCTCCTTAACTTCCTCCTCCTGGGGAATCGTAACCTTCTGCGGGTCATCCTGAAAAATACTGTCCATAGCCGGCTTCATGGCGCTGAAACTAAAACATGCAAACACGCCGAACACCAGTCCCAGTCCGGCCATCCGAAAGAAGCCCTTCCTCTCGCCCCTTCTGTCCCTCTTAATCGTCTCCTGCAAAAATGAATACTCCCTGGTCTCGTCCGATTCTTCTTCCTGCAAATCTTTTGAAGTATCTTCCTGTGGATGTAATTCTTCCCTTGGATCTTTCTGTTCTTCCATAGACCCACCCTTCTCCTTTTTCATTCACTGTAACCCCGCCTAAAATACATCCTATCCAGTATAGTATACTCCAAGAAAGACGATTGTTCAATATTTATCCTTCCCTTTATGGCGCAAATAGGTTAGAATAGTTCTAGGTGATTGAATATGAATAAAAAAACATTAAACAAACTGGAATACAATAAAATAATTGAACTGCTGACAGACCACGCCTCCTCCTTTAGCGGCAAAGAGCGATGTAAGAGGCTTCGTCCCATGACCCTGCTGCCTGACATTAACACAGCGCAGCAGCAGACGGCAGCAGCATTTACCCGAATCGTCAAGAAGGGGCGGCCCTCCTTCAGCGGGTGCAATCCGGTCAACGATTCCCTGAAGCGCCTTGAGGTGGGCGCTGCCTTAGGAAGCGGCGAGCTTCTTCGCATCTGCAAGCTCTTAGAGACAGCCGGACGTGCCAAGGCTTACGGGAGGCACGACAATAACGACGAGGAGGAGGACTGCCTTGACTCCTTTTTTCAGCAGCTTGAGCCAATCAGCCTGCTGACCACAGAGATTCGCAGATGTATCTTAGAGGAAGACGAGTTAAGCGACGACGCAAGCAGTACGTTAAAGCACCTCCGCCGTTCCATCGGCCAGATGAACGACAAGGTCCATGCCACCCTTTCCGGTATGGTCAACGGCTCTTTGCGCACTTATTTACAGGACCCCATTATTACTATGCGGGGTGACCGCTACTGCATACCGGTAAAGGCTGAGTACAGAAGCCAGGTATCCGGCCTGATTCACGACCAGTCCTCCACAGGCTCTACGCTTTTTATTGAGCCAATGGCTGTGGTAAAACTGAATAATGATTTGAAAGAGCTCTACGGGAAGGAGCAGGAGGAGATTCAGGTAATCCTTTCCCGTCTGAGTGAAGATACGGCACAATATATAGAAGAAATCCGCGCAGATTACACCGTACTGGGCGAGCTAGATTTCATTTTCGCGAGAGGAAGCCTTGCTCTGGATATGAACGCCTCCATGCCAATATTTAACACAGAGGGGCGCATACGCATCCGCGAGGGGAGGCATCCCTTGCTGGATAAACATAAGGTGGTGCCCATCACCGTCACCCTGGGGGATGAGTTTGACCTGCTCATCGTGACAGGGCCGAACACAGGGGGCAAGACCGTTTCCCTGAAAACAGTGGGACTCTTTACCCTGATGGGACAGGCGGGGCTGCACATTCCGGCTCTGGACCGTTCAGAGCTTGGGGTGTTTGAGCAGGTTTACGCAGATATCGGGGATGAGCAGAGCATTGAGCAGAGCCTCAGCACCTTTTCCTCCCATATGACGAATATTGTTTCTTTTCTCACGCAGGTGGACGAACGCTCTTTGGTTCTCTTTGACGAGCTAGGGGCAGGGACAGACCCCACAGAGGGCGCTGCCCTTGCAACGGCAATCTTAAGCCATCTCCATAATCGGGGCATACGCACTATGGCGACTACCCATTACAGTGAGCTTAAGGTCTACGCCCTGTCCACTCCCGGAGTTGAGAATGCCTGCTGTGAATTTGACTTAGAGACACTCAGGCCCACTTACCGCCTTTTACTGGGAATCCCTGGAAAGAGCAACGCATTTGCCATTGCGGGGAAGCTTGGACTGCCGGACTATATTATCGCGGAGGCCAAGACTCATCTCACCGAACAGGACGAGTCCTTTGAGGACCTGCTGACCGACCTTGAGTCCAGCAAACGGACGCTTCAAAAAGAGCAGGAGGAAATCGCCTCTTACAAGCGCGAGCTGGAGAGGCTCAAGACAGAGATTCAGAAGAAGCAGGAGAAATTAGAGGCACAGAAGGAACGGATTCTTCGGGAAGCCAACGAGAAGGCCCACGCCATTTTATCCGATGCAAAGGAAACAGCAGACGAGACCCTTAAAAACTTCCGCAAGTTCGGCAAGGAGAACATTTCCGCGGCAGAGATGGAAAAAGAACGGGAACGGCTTCGCAAAAAAATAGCCTCTGTGGGTTCTAACCTGACCCTTGAGGCAAAGAAGCCGAAGAAGCAGCACAAGCCTTCGGACTTTAAGCTTGGAGAGACGGTCAGGGTCTTAAGCATGAATCTGAACGGCTCTGTGGTTTCCCTGCCTGATTCCAAGGGAAATGTCACCGTCCAGATGGGAATTCTGCGCTCACAGGTGAACATTTCCGATTTGGAGATTATTGAAGAAGCGCCCTCCTACTCGGCAAAGCAGATGCACAAGACCTCCAAGGGCAAGATGAAGATGGGCAAGTCATTTTCCGTCAGCTCAGAGATTAACCTCCTTGGCAAGACCGTTGACGAGGCAATCGCTGAACTGGACAAATATCTGGACGACGCTGCCTTAGCCCACCTTTCCAATGTCCGTGTGGTTCACGGCAAGGGAACCGGCGCCCTGCGTACCGGCGTTCACAATTATTTGAAACGCCAGAAGCATGTGAAGTCCTTCCGGCTCGGTGCATTTGGAGAGGGGGACGCAGGCGTTACCATCGTAGAACTGAAGTAACCCTAATCGGTAATCATATATAGGAGACATGATAAATGGTAAATAAGCAGAAAATATTAATCGTAGATGATGACGAGAACATCGCTGAACTGATTTCCCTGTATCTGACCAAGGAATGTTTTGACACAATGATGGTGCATGACGGCGAGAAAGCCTTAATCGCCCACGATACTTACCAGCCTAACCTCATCCTGTTGGACCTGATGCTTCCGGGTATCGACGGCTACCAGGTCTGCCGCGAGCTGCGGACCAGGTCCAACGTGCCGATTATCATGCTTTCGGCAAAGGGAGAGGTTTTCGACAAGGTACTGGGGCTGGAGTTGGGCGCGGACGACTACATCATGAAGCCTTTTGACTCCAAGGAAATGGTGGCCCGCGTTAAGGCCGTCCTGCGCCGCTACCAGGCTGCGCCCAAGCAAGAGGACACGCCTGAGAATAAGGGGAAATGTGTGGAGTACCCTGGCATTTCCATTAACCTTACCAATTATTCCGTCCTGGTTGACAATGTACAGGTGGATATGCCGCCCAAGGAGTTAGAGCTTCTCTACTTCCTCGCAGCCTCTCCCAACCAGGTGTTTACGAGAGAACAGCTTCTTGACCAGATTTGGGGCTATGAGTACATCGGGGACACGCGTACCGTGGACGTCCATATCAAACGGCTGCGGGAGAAAATCAAAGACCACGGCTCATGGAGTCTCAGCACTGTCTGGGGCATTGGCTATAAGTTTGAAGTAAAATAGATTGGAGTACCAGACCACATGCGCAGTACATTATATCTGAAATTCGTAATCGTATACGTCATATTCGGATTCCTCAGCATCTTCATCGTGGCGACCCTGACATTCAGCCTTACAGAAAGCCCCCTGGAGACGGAGATGGCTACCTCCCTCTACCGGGAGGCCAATCTGTTTGCCAACCAATACCTCCCCTCCTATTTTTCAGAGGGGGTGGACGCCTCAGAGGTGCACCTCCAGTTGTCTGGTATTGAGACTCAGTTGGAGGCAGCCGTGTGGTTTGTTGACAAGGACGGGGTTATGATTTCCTCTGCGGTGTCGGACGAATACCCTGTGGCCCCCTATGAGATTGAGGATTTTGATCCTGTGGAGAGTGGCGGCAGGCAGTACCAGCTCGGCAATTATCATGAATATTTCGAGGAGGACGTCGTCACCGTCATTGCGCCGGTGGTGTATAGTTACTCCCCCAAGGGCTACCTGCTCATCCACAAATATATTTCCGATTCCCGCAACTCTCAGAAGATTCTGCTTCGGGCTTCTGTTATTACCGTTTTCGTCATTTATCTTCTTTCTTTTATGGTGCTTCTTGCCTTCCAGTATTTCGTATATCTGCCCCTTCGCAAGATTACGGAGGCAGCCACCCAGTATGCCACCGGCAACCTGGACTACGAGATTCCGGTGAATACGGAGGACGAGATGGGATATCTATCCGCTTCTCTTAACTATATGTCCTCACAGCTTCGTGACATGGAGGATTACCAGAAAAAATTTGTGGCGAATGTGTCCCATGATTTCCGTTCTCCCTTAACCTCTATCAAGGGGTACGTGGAGGCAATGGCTGACGGCACCATTCCAATCGAGCTTCATGAGAAGTATCTGAAGATTATCCTGTTTGAGACGGAACGGCTTACAGACCTCACCCAGGATCTTCTGACCCTGAATGAATTTGACACGAAAAATATGCTGTTGAATAAAGAAGTTTTTGATATTCATGAGATGATTAAGAATGTGGCTGCTTCCTTCGAGGGAACCTGCACACAGAAAAAGATTTCTATCGAGGTCATTTTCCCGCCGAAGAAGCTGACCGTCAATGGCGATAAACGGAAAATCCAACAAGTCCTTTATAATCTTCTGGACAATGCCATCAAGTTCAGCGACCCTGATTCCGTGGTTACGATTGAGACTACGGAACGGGGGGAGAAGGTGTATACCTCGGTCAAGGACGACGGTATCGGCATACCACGGACTTCACTGAATAAGATCTGGGAACGCTTCTACAAGTCAGACCTTTCCCGCGGGAAGGACAAGAAGGGGACAGGGCTTGGGCTTGCCATTGTCAAGGAGGCTATTTTAGCCCACGGGGAGAATATTAACGTAGTCAGTACCGAAGGAGTGGGAACGGAATTTATTTTCTCCCTGCCCAGGGGATAATGGGCAGGGTATTCTCTACTCTTTTACTTCACGATTACAGTGGGGAAGCCCGCCTGCTTGAGACGCTTCTCCATCTCTACCGCGTCGTCCATGTCGTCGAAGTTTCCCACCTGAACTCTGAGATAGGGGCCGGAATCGTCGATATATGCAGGGAAGCCCTCCTCAAGAAGTTCGTTCAACAATCTCTCCGCATATCTTCGGTTGCGGAATGCGCCTACCTGGACGCGGTAATCCTCGTCCTTGGTGATTCCTTCTGAATCCAGGGTATCTAAGATCCCTGCCGCGATTGCCTGGGCAATATCCTGGAAATTGTCGTCGAACAACCGGTTATCCACATCTGAATTGATGAAGCCGGCTTCCACCAAAAGAGCCGGCATGTTGGTTCTTCTAAGTACCGCCAGATTAGGGCGTTCCTTTACTCCCAGATTCACAAAGCCTACTGCCTCTAACTGGTCATTGATGTCCTGGGCCATCTGGTATTTCAGGCCTGATAAGTCGTATACCAGTGTTTCCACTCCTGACACCTCGTTATCTGTGGGAAATGAATTCCTGTGGATGGAAATGAAAAGATCCACTCCCGCCTGATTTGCCTTCATTGCTTTCTGAGTCGGCGTCTCGTATACATCCGTGGTTCTCGTATATTGTACGTCGATTCCATGATTCTGGAGAATTTCTCCCACAGCAAGGGTCAGACGCAGGGCGTCGTCCTTCTCCTGGCGTCCGTTGTACACCGCGCCTGGGTCTGAGCCACCGTGACCTGCATCCAACATAATTGAATAAGCCATACTCTTACTCCTATACTTTTTGTACTATATTATGCAAAAAGACAGGAGCGTGTGTATCCTGCCTTTTGATTATATACTATTCCTCCTTCTCCGACTCCACAATAGCAACCGTAGAGTCCCCATTCTGCGCTCTTTCAAGGACTGCCGAAGCCAGCCTGACGAAATTCCCCCCTGATGTGCTCGCACCGCTTACTGCGTCTATGTCGCCCCTTCCCTGGTTTTCAAGAAGCTGAGCCGCATATTCCCGCGTGTACTTATTGGGATAGGTTCCGGTTACCTTGTTCATATTCTTCATGTAGGGAATATCCCATGCTTTAATAAAACCGCTTGCATTCTCCGCATTATACTCCACAGAGACAATCTTATCCTCCATCACGCAGATGGTTACATATTCCTTCCAGCCATGGCTGTAATCAGACATCTCCGCCGTATAATATCCGTCCTTAAGCCCTTCCTCCTTCTTACAGGAGACAGCCAACATTCCTGTACACATACATAACACCAGGACTAGTATCTTCCTCCACATGCCGTTCACTCCTCCCTTAACTTGAAGCTGCCTGAAATCTTCTGAAGCTGCTGCGCCTGCCGGTTTAGCTTCTGACTCGCCGTGGTGCTCTCATAGCTTGCATCCAAATTGTGCTGCGCCACGTCCCGTATCTGGGTAATCTGGCCGGTCATATTGCCAAGGGAATGCTTCTGGACGGTTACATTCTCCGAAAGCTGTTCAGTAATCCTGGAAATCTGGTCTGCAATCTCTCCGATATCGCCAAAGGAGTCCGCTACCTTATTGGCATACTCTGTTCCCCGCTTCACAGCCTTAAGAGAGCTGTCAATCATGCCTGAGGTTCGTTTTGCGGATTCTGCGCTCTGTGCTGCAAGATTGCCTACCTCCTCCGCCACAATCGCAAAGCCGCGGCCTGCCTCTCCCGCCCTTGCTGCCTCTATCGACGCGTTCAGGGCCAGAATATTCGTCTGGAAGGAAATATCCTCCAGGAACTTGTTAATCTTCGTAATCTCCACAGAATTCCTGTCAATATCCTCCATTGCCAAAAGAAGGCCCTTCATGTTATCGCCGCCTGTCTCCATGTGTCCCTGGGCCGTCTCCATGAGACCTCCCACCATCTTCGTATTCTCATCCACATGAACGATATTCTGCTCGATTGCCGTCGTCTCCTGGGACAATACATTCAGGGCTTCCGACTGCTCAGTTGAGCCGTTGTGTACCTGCTGCGCACTCTCCGATACCACTCCTGCCGTCAAAAGCACCTCCTCAGATGAACGCTTAATGGATTTGAGCATCTGGTTCAATGCGTCAATAATCTTATTCAGAGACTCCTTCATCACAACGAAATCTCCCTCAAACTCCCCTCTTACATCTACCTGGAAATTGCCGCCGGACATATTTTCCAGAATGTGGGACAGTTCTGATATGTATCCGTTGATGCCATCCACCGTATCGCTCAAAGCGTTGGAGAGCACCTCCGTCTCATCATTGGTCTTAATCACCTCCGTCGGGGTGGTTAAATCTCCCCGTGACAGAAGCTCAAGCCTGTTTGTCACTCCTTTAAGCGACCTCTGAATCCTGGAGGAGAACCGGAGGGTAACGATTCCCGCCAGCACCAACAAAATGCAGGTAATCCCGATACTGAGTAAAATTCCCGTGTTTGCCGGCCCCATGAAATCCATCTGGGGTACGATCACAGCCAGATACCATCTGGTTCCGTTAATGGGCGCGTGGCTGATAAAAGCCGCGTCCAGGGATTTCCCCATGGTGAGCACACCCGTCTCCTTTGTAGTCACCTTATCTTTGATTCCTGAAAACTGCGTCACATTCTCAAGCGCCTGCCGGCTCTTTACAAGCTCAGTATTCTGGCATCCCATAATCTTGCCTTCCCAGTTTACAATATAAGCCTCGCCGTTGGCGCTTAAGTTAATATTGCTCAGTACATCGTTGAGTACGTCATATTTATAACTTCCAACCAGATAGTAGAGCAGCTCATCCTTTGCCGTCACAGGAATCCCCATGGCAAGCTCAAGCTCGCCGTCTGCCTCAGCCACATCGTCAATAGCAAGATTCTGTGTCTCCTGAAGCAGGGAATACAACTCCCTGTCCGCTATGGATTTGGGACAGGCGCCGTCCCCCAGATAGAGGGAGCCGTCTGCCTCATAAAGCCCAAGCCAGACAAACTCTATCCCCGACTGGGCGTCGTTAAGAGCCTCCATCTTTTCCTTCTTAGTGCTGTCAGGATTCCTGATTGCCGCCCCATCGCTAATCATAAAGATTCGGTCTGCCAGCATATGTATGTTGGACTCAATACTCTGTGAAGCCATCTTGGTTGTAGAGGGAAGCACATCTGCCATAATTTCTCTCGTAAGTACCTTCATAGACAGTGCCATGACTACAACAAGAATCACAGCCAGGACAACGACAATAGCAGTTGTGTTCGCCACTATTTTTTTGTTGATACTCTTTTTCACGCTTACTTCCTCCGTAAAACACTATTATGCGGCAGACATGGAATTACCATTATCTACCGCAATTTCATTATACCAACACCCTTGTAATATGTAAAGCCTGAAACACAAAATCTAGTCTTTTAAATAAGCCTGCCCCAATACCTGCTGTATTGGAGGGCAGCCTGCGATTAATCCATAACGAAAATGAATCGTCCCGCCCACAGCGTCATTTTCTCTGCACGCACCCATCTGCCTTTCCACCTGGCCGCCGCCGTACCAGGGATTATTCCCGTCCTCCCCCGCTTCCGCGGTCTTATAGTCGGCAAGACCTACATACAGCTTAACATTCTTATCCTCCGCCTCTTTTACCACACCCGACCACCATTCAAGCAATGCCGAAAAATCTGCCGTCGCATGTCCCATCTCCCAGTATAACTGAGGGGCGATATAATCCACCCATCCCTCCCTCACCCACGTCCTGCTGTCCGCATACAGGGAAAAATAAGAAGAAAAGCTGCTGGTGGTGGCGCTGCCCTCCGGATGCATGGTATTGCTGGCCCAGATTCCCGCGGGGCTTACGCCAAACTCTAAGTCCTGCTTCACCTCATGGATAGCCGTATCCAAGCCCTGCACCAAGAGATTTACGTTGTTTCTGCGCCAGTCGCCGATATCCGGAAAATCCGCGCCAAAAGCCGCATAGGAGGCCCCGTCGTTAAAGTCCGCGCCGGGATAGAAATAATCGTCCAGATGTATCCCGTCCACCTGGTAATTCTCTATAATCTCCGTCACGCCGCCAATCACAAGGTCGCGCACCTCCGGCAGGGCGGGGTTAAAATAATACCCCTCCTGATACTGGACTACCCAATCCGGATGCTGCCTGGCAGGCGAGCCCTCCGCCAGGCTCTCCCACTCGGCTAAGTCCCTGGCAATCCGGTAAGGGTTTATCCATGCGTGCAGCTCAAGCCCCCTCTTATGTGCCTCCTCGACCCAGTAAGCCAGCGGGTCAAACTCCGAATCCGGCGCTAATCCCTGCTGTCCGGTCAGATAGCGGCTAAAGGGATAGATTTCTGACGGGTAAAATGCGTCCGAGCAGGGGCGCACCTGCAAGAATATGGCGTTGAACCCCATCCTGTCCACTCCGTCAAGGACAGCGTCCGCCTGGGCGCGCAATTCCTCTGCCGAAGCAGTCGGCACAGCGGGATAATCCAGATTCTCCACACTTGCCACCCACACTCCCCGCATCTCCTGGTCTGCTTCCCGCCTCATGACCGCCTCCTCCTTCGCCTCCTTCGGCTTTTTTTCCTCTGTCTTTTTCTCATGAACACCGAAAAGCACCATAGCCAGAATCACAAACACCAGGCTTATGGCTATCTCCGTCAATGTTCTCTCTAATCTTTTCATTTTCTGCTTATCCTTCAAACTCATACCTTATCTATACTCTATTCGGCAAAAAAGCCTTTGATGAACTTAATCATCAAAGGCTTCCTTCATTTTATCCATAAAACCTTTTTTCTTCTTACCAGTCCTTGTCTCCTTTTCTCCGAGAGCGCTGTTTAACGTATTGCCGGACAGCTCGTCGAACCTCCTAAGGGCCTCCCTAGCCTCAGAGCTTAGATGCTCAGGTGTCTGGATTACCAGCGTAACGTAATGGTCGCCGCGTACCTGTGAGTTACGGATGGATGGAACTCCCTTGCCTTTTAAGCGCACCTTTGTATCCGTCTTTGTCCCTGGCTTCACAGTGTAAATCACTTCCCCGTCCACCGTCTTTACCCGAATGTCCGCGCCAAGGGCTGCCTGTGCAAATGAAATCGGTACAGTTGAGAAGATGTGCATATCCTGCCTCTGGAAGATCGGATGTCTGGAAACCACAACCTCCACCAGAAGATCCCCTCTCGGCCCGCCGTTTACGCCCGGCTCGCCTTTCTCACGAATCCGCACGCTCTGTCCGTTGTCGATTCCTGCCGGAATCGTAACCGCAATCTTCTTCCGGTTAGAGGTATAACCCGTTCCGCCGCAGTCCGGACATTTATCCCTGATAATCTTACCCGTTCCGCCGCAGTCCGGACAGGTCTGGACGTTCTGCACCATTCCAAAGAAGGACTGCTGTGTATACACAACCTGGCCTTTGCCTCCGCACTTGGGACAAGTCTCCGGCGAGGTTCCTGGCTTGGCTCCTGTACCGTTACATTTAGAACATGGATCCTTCAATACCATATCCAGCTCCTTCTCACACCCGAATACCGCCTCCTCAAAGGTGATTCTGACGCTCTTTCGGATGTTCATGCCCTTCATGGGACCCTGGCTTGCCCGCCCTCTGCGGCTTCCGCCGAACAAGTCCCCAAAGATATCGCCAAAGATGTCGCTGAAGTCTGCGCCGCTGAAATCGAAGCCGCCAAAGCCGCCGCCACCTGCGCCGCCTTCAAATGCCGCATGGCCGAACTGGTCATACTGACGCCGTTTATCCGGATCGCTCAAAACCGCGTAAGCCTCTGAAGCCTCCTTAAACTTCTTCTCAGCCTCCGCATCTCCGGGATTCATGTCAGGGTGGTACTTCTTGGCAACCTGTCTGTATGCTTTCTTGAGAGTTGCGTCGTCAGCATCCTTGCTGACGCCCAGCACCTCGTAATAATCTCTCTTTGATTCTGCCATTGTCTCTCCCTTTCTTTCCTCTTGTAAAAAAACTCCCACAGCAAAAGGCGGCCTCCGTGTATATGGGACACGAAAATAAACGCCGCATACAGACAATTATGAGGAATCCATACAGGCGCCCCTGTATCCTTTTCTTCCTCATAATTGCCTGTATATCTCTATATCACTTCGCCCTGCTGTGCAGAGAAGCTATCGGAAATCTTCTCCCTGCCGGATTATACCTCTTTGTAGTCTCCGTCTACCACGTCGTCGCCCTGGAAGCCCTCCGGCGCCGGACCTGCCCCTGGATTCGGGCCTGCGCCCATGTTCGGGTCTGCGCCCTGTGCTGCCGCGCCTGCCTGCTCATACATCTTGGTAAATACCTTCTGTGCGCTTCCCATGAGCTTCTCTTTGGCTGCCTTGATCTCAGCGATCTGGGCATCCGTCATATCATCCATATTTACCTTGTCAAGAATCTCCTTCAATGCCTTGCAGTCTGCCTCTACCGCAGCCTTATCTGATGCGTCGATCTTGTCTCCGACCTCGCCCAATGCCTTCTCTGTCTGGAACAGCATGGAATCAGCCTCGTTCTTCGCGTCGATTCCCTCCTTGCGCTTCTTGTCCTGAGCCTCGAAAGCCGCCGCTTCTTTTACTGCCTTGTCGATATCCTCATCGGACATGTTAGAGCCTGCGGTAATCGTGATGTGCTGCTCTTTACCTGTACCAAGATCCTTAGCGGAAACATTTACGATACCATTTGCATCGATATCGAAGGTAACCTCGATCTGCGGTACTCCACGCGGAGCCGGTGCGATTCCGTCCAGTCTGAACTGTCCTAAGGACTTGTTGTCCCTTGCGAACTGTCTCTCACCCTGTACTACGTTGATATCAACGGCTGTCTGGTTATCCGCTGCTGTTGAGAAAATCTGGCTCTTTTTGGTCGGGATGGTTGTATTTCTCTCAATCAGTCTTGTAGCAACGCCGCCCATAGTCTCGATGGACAGTGACAGCGGAGTTACGTCCAGAAGAAGGATGTCTCCCGCGCCTGCGTCCCCTGCCAGCTTACCGCCCTGAACGGATGCGCCGAGAGCCACACACTCATCCGGATTCAGAGATTTGCTAGGCTCTTTGCCTGTCAGTCTCTTTACCTCCTCCTGTACCGCCGGAATACGTGTGGAACCGCCTACCAGCAATACCTGGCCAAGCTCGGAGGCGTTGATTCCCGCATCGGAGAGCGCTCTCTTTACTGGCTCGGAGGTCTTTTCAACAAGGTCGTGGGTCAGCTCGTCGAACTTCGCCCTTGTCAGGTTCATATCAAAATGCTTCGGCCCTTCTGCCGTAGCCGTGATAAATGGCAGGTTAATGTTGGTTGTAGTTGCGGAGGACAGCTCTTTTTTCGCCTTCTCTGCCGCTTCCTTTAATCTCTGGAGAGCCATCTTATCCGTAGATAAATCCACACCCTCCTGCTTCTTAAACTCTGCAATCATATAGTCTGTAAGCTTCTGGTCAAAGTCGTCTCCGCCAAGACGGTTATTTCCTGCTGTGGACAATACCTCGATGACTCCGTCGCCAATCTCAATGATGGAAACGTCGAAGGTACCGCCTCCCAAGTCGTAGACCATGATCTTCTGCTCTTTCTCATTGTCAAGGCCGTATGCAAGCGCTGCCGCCGTAGGCTCGTTGATGATACGCTTTACGTCAAGACCTGCAATCTTACCTGCATCCTTGGTTGCCTGACGCTGTGCATCGTTGAAATAAGCCGGTACTGTGATAACCGCCTCTGTAACCTTCTCTCCCAGATACCCTTCTGCGTCTGCCTTCAACTTCTGAAGGATCATTGCGGAAATCTCCTGAGGTGAATACTTCTTCTCGTCGATTGTTACTCTGTAATCGCTTCCCATCTCTCTCTTAATAGAAGAAATGGTTCTCTCTGCGTTGGTTACTGCCTGACGCTTTGCAGGCTCGCCCACCAGACGCTCTCCCGTCTTGGAAAATGCCACCACAGACGGTGTGGTTCTTGCACCTTCTGTATTCGCGATGACCGTTGGCTGGCCACCCTCCATAACTGCCACACAACTGTTTGTTGTACCTAAGTCAATACCTATGATTTTGCCCATTTTTATTTCCTCCTGTTAATTTGTTGTTTACAAGATTTACAAGTTGTATGTTCGATTCACTATGCTCGACATAACCTCGCTAAGTTCATCGAACGACTTTCGCACTAAGCTCGATAGAACCTCGCTAAGTGCTGGTTGTATGTTCGATTCACTAAGCTCGACATAACCTCGCTAAGTTCATCGAACGACTTTCGCACTAAGCTCGTGTAATACCTCGCTAAGTGCTCAATGTCAATTAGCCACCTTTACCATGCTGTGTCTTACTACGGAGTCGCGGTACATGTAACCCTTCTGGAATTCCTCGGCTACTATGTTCTCGCCAAAATTCTCATCCTCCACATGCATCACCGCATTGTGGAAATCCGGATTGAATTCCTGGCCTACCGCCTCAATCGGCTTGACTCCTGCGCTCTCCAGCGTGGTCATTAACTGTTTATACACCTTCTCCATCCCTTGAATAAAGGGATCTTCTTTTTCCTCCTCCTTGACAGCCCCAAGCCCTCGCTCGAAATTGTCAACCACCGGAAGAATCTTATCTATGATATCTTTCGCACCAATCTCGTACATCTGGGACTTCTCCTTATCCGTACGCTTGCGGAAGTTATCAAACTCTGCCATCTGACGGGTGAGCCTATCTGTCAGCTCATCAATCTTCTCGTCCTTCTTATCCTTCTTATTCTTCTTGCCAAAGAACTTCTTGCCGGACTTCTGGTCATTCTCTCCGTCCTCTGCATCGCCGTCCTCTGCGCCGGCTTTTTCCTCCTCGCCTTCTAAGGCTTCGGTATCCTGAGCATCGGCTTCTTCACAGCCGTCCTCTGCTTTTGCCTCATTGGCCGCCTTCTTTGCGTCCTCTACGGCTTCTTTTACCATATCCTCCTGGCTTTTCTCCTCATGCTTCTCCAAGGGTTATTCCACCTTTCTATTCTTTTTTATGAAACATCTGATCCAGCTCGCTTTGGAGCCTTTTCATTGACCTTAATACATGCTCATAATCCATTCTCTTTGGCCCGATAATACCTATCGTTCCCTTCATACCGTCACCTAATTCATAAGTTGCGGTAACAACGCTGCAATCCTTCATATTCTGTACCGGAGTCTCATCTCCGATGTACACCTGGATTCCGGTATTATCCTCCTTCGCCAGCGTCTGCGTCACAAGCTCAGTCAACTGCTGCTTCTCCTCAAAGGCATTGATGATCTCCTGTGCGCTCTGATTATCACTAAGCTCAGGATATTTAAAAATATTCGTCGCACCGCTTGTGTAGATCTGCATATCTTCATCAATCTGTATTGCATCCGCCACAGCGTCCAGCACATTGCTGATTACACTGCTGTGTATTCCTGCCTGTTCCTTCAGTCTCGCAATCAAGCCCAGATTGATCTCCTCGATAGACATACCGTTAAGAGTCGTGTTCAAAAGCATATTCAGCTTCAAGAGATTCTCATTGCTAAGTGTCTCCTCCACAGGGATGATCTTATTCTTAATCACATTGCCGCCCAGTACGATCACTGCGATCACCTGTTCTGCGTCCACCATGGATAACTGAATGAACTTAATCTTATTGGCGTTATTCATAGGAGTGGAAACCATGGTCGCATAGTTCGTATTGCTTGCCAGAACTCTCGCTGCCTGCTTGAGAAGCAATTCCATCCGATCTGCCTTGTCAAGCATCTGCTCGTGCATCTCGTTTAACTCTTGCTCTTTCTCCTCCATCAGCATATCTACATAGAGCCTGTAACCCTTATCCGAAGGAATCCGTCCGGCTGACGTGTGAGGCTGCATGATGTACCCCAGTTCTTCCAAGTCCGCCATCTCGTTGCGGATTGTCGCAGAGCTTAGATTCAAGTCCGTATACTTGGAGATTGTCCTGGACCCCACTGGTTCGCCCGTCTCAAGATAATTCTTGATGACTGCATGCAGAATCTTCATCTTGCGGTCACTCAGACCGTGTTCTGTCACTTCTACCTCCTCCTTCCGGATTCTTCTGTTAGCACTCTACATTTTTGAGTGCTAACATCTTCGACTACTAATGTATCACTCCCCATTTCTTTTGTCAACACTCTTTATATTTTTTTTATACTTATGTTTTGAAACTCAAAAAATCCTGCCCCCAGGTAACCCAGGCACAGGACATTTTCTTAATTATGTACTAGCTCAATTCAATCTTCGCCGCTTCCTCCGGCTTGAATTCATTCTCCAAATCATAGATGTTATGTCCGGTGGACTCGCCCAATACCCGTCCCTCCAGAGAATAACAGCGGATAAATCTCTTGACGTCAATGCTGGACCAGTGCTCAACATCCCAACTCATATAACCGTCCGCATCCGACTTCTTCTCCTTCAGATAAAGGTCTACCTGGCGTCCATCCCGCATAATGTCAATCAGGCCCTTGGTTCCGTTCACTTCCACTTCTACCTTCTTTACTGTGTCATACACTTTCATTTTGATATTCCCTCCTAAATATAAGAACGCCCCTTCATATCTAACGTTCTGCTTCTATGTCTCGATTATACTCTCTCGGCTGTGAAATGTAAAGCCCTCCCTACTGCTACTGCCTTCGGATAAACTCCATCCAGTCCCGAATCTCCTTCTCATGCCCGTTCGTCCCCGGCTCATAGAATACCGCGTCCCGAATCTCATCGGGAAGATACTGCTGCTTTACATAGTGGTTCGGGTAATTATGGGCATACAGATATCCAATCCCGCGCCCAAGCTTTCCTGAGCCTTTGTAATGGGCGTCCTGAAGATGGGCGGGAACCGTGGTCTTATATTTTTTTACATTTTCATATGCTGCGAAAATAGCATTGCACGCCGAATTACTCTTAGGCGCCGTGGCCACATAGAGCGCCGCCTGGGACAGAATAATCTGAGCCTCCGGCATACCGATTCTCTCCACCGCCTGAGCCGCCGAAACCGCCACCGTAAGAGCCATAGGATCCGCATTTCCCACGTCCTCGGAGGCACAGATCATAATCCTCCTGGCAATGAACTTAATGTCCTCTCCCGCATACAGCATCTTCGCCAGATAGTAGACCGCCGCGTCCGGGTCTGACCCGCGCATACTCTTAATAAACGCAGAAATGGTATCATAGTGGTTATCTCCTGTCTTGTCATAGCGCACCACCCGTTTCTGGATACACTCAGACGCCACCTCCAGAGTAATGTGAATCTTACCGTCCTCACTCCGGTCTGTGGTCAGGACTCCAAGCTCTACGGCATTTAAGGCATTTCTCGCATCCCCTCCGGAAATATCCGCCAAAAATTCCAGGGCGTCGTCGTCAATGTCCGCATCATAGCTTCCCATTCCCTTTTCCGTGTCAAAGACCGCCCGACGAAGCACCGTCTTGATATCCTCCTTGTCGAGAGGATGCAGCTCAAAGATACTGGAACGGGAAATCAAAGCGCCGTTGACCTCAAAATAAGGGTTCTCTGTGGTGGCGCCAATGAGGATAATGGTTCCGTCCTCCACAAACGGAAGCAGGTAGTCCTGCTGCCCCTTATTAAACCGGTGAATCTCGTCCACAAACAGGATTGTCCGCTTCTGGTACATGCCAAGAGTCTCCTTCGCCTTTAGCACCACAGCCTCCATATCCTTCTTGCCCGCCACCGTTGCATTAATCTGGGTAAACTCTGCGCTGGTGGTATTGGCAATCACCTTGGCCAGGGTCGTTTTCCCCGTCCCCGGAGGCCCGTAAAAAATAATCGAGCTTAGCTTGTCCGCCTTGATGGCGCGGTACAAAAGCTTATCCTTTCCTATAATATGCCGTTGCCCTACCACCTCCTCAAGAGTCACCGGACGGAGTCTTGACGCTAGCGGCGCCTCTCGGTCCATATTCTTCTCCCTCGCATATTCAAATAAATCCATAACCTGTCCCTTTCCCTTTTCTCTATATCCCGGCAAGCTCACGGAGTACCTCTCCGGCAATCAGAAGCCCCGCCACAGGGGGAACGAAGGAAACGCTGCCGAGGACTGGCCGATTGCGCCCCTTCTCTGCCTTAACCGGCTTCTCCGGAGAATACAGCACCTTCAAGTGCTCAATCCCCCTGGCGCGCAGCTCCCTTCTCATGACCTTGCAAAGAGGGCACACGCTGGTCTTGCTGATATCCGTAATCTCAAACAGCTCTGCATGGAGCTTATTCCCCGTACCCATACTGCTGATAATCGGAAGCCCCCACGCAGCCGCCCTCTGAATTAAGGCCAGCTTTGCCGTCACCGTATCAATAGCGTCAACAATATAATCCGGCTTCTGTTCAAAAATCTCATCTATATTCTCCGGCAGCACGAAGCACTCATAAGTGACAACCTCCGTCTGGGGGCTGATATCCTTAATCTTTGCCTTCATTACCCTGGTCTTATACTGTCCCACCGTACTTTGCATTGCAATAGACTGGCGGTTAATATTGGAGACGGAAACCCTGTCATGATCCACCAGAATCAGCTTCCCGACCCCGCTTCTAGCCAGCGCCTCAATACAGTGAGAGCCGACTCCACCAATGCCTAATACCATCACCGAAGCCTTGCGAAGCCGATTAAGCCCCTCACTCCCGATTAATAATTCTGTCCTGGTAAATTCATTTTCCATTCTCACTCTCTCCTGTCCCATCGTTAATCCATAAGCAGCTCATCCACAGTCACGAACTCAAATCCCTCCTTCTTCAAAATATCAATAATCCGAAGGGCGGCATCTACGCTTGAGTCGTAACAGTCATGCAGAAGAATGATATCATTTTCCCCTGCCTCTGTCACCACCTTATTCACGACCTCCTCCACATTCTTTGTGGTCCAGTCCAGAGGGTCTATACTCCACATCACAGGCATCACGTCCAACTCCTCCTCCAACTCCTCCTGCCAAAGCCCGAAGGGAGGCCGCATATACTCCACGTGTTCACCCGTAATCGAGCTGATTACCCTGTCTGTCTCCATAATCTCCTTCTTCGCATCCTCATCCGACAGCTTGGTAATCTCCACATGGCTGTAAGTGTGGTTTCCAATCAGATGCCCCTCCTCATACAGACGTTTGATGAGCTCTGGATTCTCCTCGGCGTTCTTCCCAATCACAAAAAACGTCCCCTTAATTCCTCTCTCCTTAAGTCCGTCCAGAAGCCTTCCTGTACAGTGGGCGCTTGGACCGTCATCGAAGGTGATGGCAATTCTCGGCGCCTCCCCCTCCATGGAGGATGGCTTGCCGTCTATCGTCTCCTTTGCCCCCTCCTCCATATCTGCCCCCTTAAGCCCGCCTTCCGTCTGCCGAAGTGAAATTCCCAGAAAATGAAACAGGCAGAACATATAGAGTATACCGCACAGAACCACAATCTTATAGTATTCTCGTTTCTTCATATCCACATTACCTCAGATACACTACCCTTTCCTACTATATGTATGTAGGGGGGACGCAGTAAAATGCTATTTACTGCGTCCCAAATAAAAATGGTATGAATTAACGCTTCTTCACACTGAACCCAAACCCCCCAAGCTTTTTCCCAAGCCCAAGGTACTCTCCGTGAGAATAGGCAAGAAGCCCTGTTGAGTTTAGTTCAAACTTTCCGTTCTTATTCATATATTTTTCAGCCACCTGAACCGCCTCTACCCTGGCAAGAAACATGTCATGTGAGCCAAGCTCTTTAACCTCCGTCACCCGGCACTCGATATTGACCGGACTTTCCAGAATCACAGGGGCATACTTAAGCTTTGCCGCCGCGCCCTTAGTCAGCTTCATTTCCTTCCATTTGTCCACATCCCTGCCGGACTTCACGCCGCACCAGTCCGTGGCATAAGCCAACTCCTCTGTGGTCAGGTTGACCACGAATTCCTTCGTCTCACGAAGCATATGGTGGGAATAACGCTCTGGCCTCACGGAAATATAAAGCATGGCAGGGTCAGAACAGACTGTCCCTGTCCACGCCACAGTCAGAATGTTGGCGTTGCCCGCCTTGTCCGATACGCTGACCATCACAGCCGGAAGGGGATACAGCATATTGCCCGCCCTCCAGACCTGTCTCTTTTCTACATTCCTGCTCTGTGTTTTCTTCATCCAAGCTCTCCTTTTTGCTACTGCTGCAAGGTTCCCACCAGGGTAGGGATTAACTGCTTCTTTCTTGACACCACGCCTTTAAGCACCACCTTATCCGTGTCCTCCCCAAGGTCAAAGGCATCAATGATGTACTCCTTGGCATTGTTCCCCACACAGATAAGCTCTGTGGACTCGTCCAGGATATCCGTCAGCATAAAATAAACCATCTGGAGGTTATTAGACTTAAGCACCTCCGGCAGATGGGGTGTGAGCACCTCCTTAATCTCCTTTAACTCATCCTTATTCATAGAGTTAATCTGTCCCACGCCGAACACTACGTCATTTACCGTAAACTGCTTGAAATCCTGGAAACAAATCTCCTGCGCGCTCTTTCCCGCAAGGCTGCTTCCCGCCTTGAACATCTCTCCCGCCATCTGCTCAAGGTCGATGTCCGCAAGCCTAGCCAGCTTCTTGGCCGCCTTCTCATCCACCTGGGTACAGGTGGGGGAACGGAACAGCAATGTATCCGAGATAATGGCAGAACACAGAAGCCCTGCGATGGTAGGCGTAATCTTTACCCCATACTCCTCGTACATCTGGTAAACGATGGTCGCCGTACATCCCACCGGCTGATTCCGGAAGAATACAGGCCCCATGGTCTCAATACTGCCAAGCCTGTGGTGGTCGATTATCTCCACGATTTCCGCCTCCTCAATCCCGTCTACTGCCTGGGACTTCTCATTGTGGTCCACCAGAATCACCCGCTTCTTGCTCACATCCAAAAAACGCCGCCTGGAAATAAACCCTTTGAAACGCCCATGCCTGTCAAGAATCGGGAAATCCCTGAACTTCTTCTTGGTCATGGAATCCTTGATATCATCCACATAGTCCGTCATCCTAAAGGTCATAAGCGGCGCCTTAGTCATGAAATGCTTGACCGGAATACTCTGGTTGATCAGCCGCGCCACCGTATAGGTATCGTGGGGCGTACTGATGATCACAATACTCTGTTCTTCTGCTCTCTTGACCAGCCTCTTTGACACCTCCGCCCCCTGGCACACGACAAGGCAGCTCACGTCAATATCCACCGCACACGCCTGGGACTCATAGCGGTTGCTTAAGATTACCAAGTCATCCTTCTCAATGAATTCCTCCATAAGCTCAGGACTGGACGCGCCGATCGTCACCTTCCCTCTGGTAAAATACCCGTGCTCATTGCCGCAGATCAGCGTCCCGTCCAAAGTCTCTACAATATTCTTATACTGGGTCTTTGCCTCTGACAAAATGTTGCTGTCATACACCTCCATATAAGAAGTAGCAATATCCCCAGTAGAAATCACTCCCACCAACTCCTCATCCTTTAAGATGGGAAGGGTCTTGACATTCTGCTCTTTCATCTTCTCCCAAGTTGCCTTAATCGACACATTCGGCTCTACGCCTTCTATTTTATGTATGTCAATATCCTTTACCTGAAGCTTTACATTAGACAACAGCTCTGGCGGATGCACCTTGAACCGCTTCAGCACATAGAGAGTCTCCTCATTAATCTGCCCTGCCCTCTTGGCCACATACTCGTCCCCCGTAACCTCTTTTTTCAGATTCGCGTAGGCAATCGCAGAACAGATAGAGTCTGTATCCGGATTCTTATGACCCACAACATATACTTTTCCAGTCTTCTTTCCCATGTTATCACTTCCCCAAAAACATAATTCTTTTACTGCTAATATTAAGAGTGCCATCTTTTTTTGCTTTCGTCAACCTAATTTTTAATTTTTCTTTGAACATTTCCCTGGTTTTATGTTATAATTAATGAAGTACGCTGATACCTGCACAGGTTGTCAGCCCGTTGGCTGGTGACGCATGATACTGAGGATGGTATGTGATGACGTACAAGTCTTGCTATCGAAAGGGAATAATACTATGAGTGAAGAATTATTACAAGAAACAGCAGCAGAAGCTGCCATCAGCAACACAGAAGAAACCATGGCAGACTTTGAGGAACATTTCGACGATGCCAATCCCTGGAATCTCGTAACCTCCTACAAAGAGAAGGGAACCGTTCTTCCCGTTAAGGTCGAGGGAATCGTAAACGGCGGCGCTATTGCCATGGTAGAAGGGCTGCGCGGGTTCATTCCTGCATCCAGGCTGTCCTTATCTTACATCGAGGATCTTGAGACTTATCTGCTCAAGGATATCGAGGTGAAGGTCATTGAAGTAGACCAGGCCAGCGAGCGCCTGATCCTCTCCGCCCGTGAGATCCTCAAGGAAAAGGAAAAGAAAGCAATGGAGGAGAGGATTGCCAATGTGAAGATTGGCAGCGTTGTAAACGGGACGGTAGAGAGCATTCAGAACTACGGTGCATTTATCCGCCTGGAGGACGGGCTTTCCGGTCTGGTACACGTTTCCCAGATCAGCCAGAAGCGTGTGAAGTCACCCAAGGACGTACTGAACACAGGCGATGAAGTCAAGGTAAAGATTATCGGGCTTAAGGACGGTAAGATCAGCCTCAGCATGAAGGCGCTGGAGGAGGTTAAGGAGGAGCCTGTTGAGAAGGTGAACATTCCAAAGTCCGAGAGCATTGGAACCAGCTTAGGAGAGCTGTTTAAGGGAATTAAACTTAATTAATTTTTTCAGGACTGCGGCAGATTGTTTCGTCTGCGGCAGTCCTGTTTTTAGCCTATAACGGCAGATCCTTTCTCCAAAAAGCCAACGCCCCCGCTGTATAGGCCACAACCGCTATACCTGCCAGAACTCCCAGTTTCCACACAAAATCATAGTTCACCACACTGCTTCCCACAGTCTCCATGGCAGTAATGTCCAAAAGCCCCACCAGAGTCAGACGGTTAAATATATCAAGCTCATCAATCCCCACGCCCATATCCACCAGCTTATCCGAGCCGAACACGCCAAGAAGGGAGGCGATAAAGCACCAAACCGTAATCCCGCCCCCAAAGATAAGGGCTCTGCTGCTCTGGTTAAAAAGACAGCTTCCCAGATAACAGATAGCCGCAACCGCTTCCGTAAGGACATACATTCCGGCAAATTTAACCACCGTAGCAGCCGCGTCTGCGTCCCCTGCAATCTGCTCATTCAGCGCGCATTTGACCCCGCACACAATTCCCGTCACCACCAAAGGCACCAGCAGCATAAATACCATATGGGTAAATGCCACCGCCCTGCGCTCTGTTGGGGTAGACAGAATGTACGCCATAGAGCCGTCGTCCACCTGGGAGGCAATCAGCGCATTTGCCACCACAACCACCAGAAGAAAAATCGGAATCAGAACGATTACCTTGTAGTACATGGTATCCAGGATGACGCTTGGATCCATCCTGGGAATCTCTAGCCCCATCTTCTCCATCCTCTCAAAGATGGCTGTATCCGTACCTCCTGCCAGATCCGTCTGAATGGCGTTAATGGCAATCGTCACCACGCTGCTCATCATGGACATAATTAGGGCCACCGCCACGGCAAAAAACCAATATGTCCTGATATTCTGTCCAAACAGCGGCCTTGAAAATAATTTCGTTGTCTTCATCCCTGTCACTCTCCTTTACGAATCGCCTCTTTAAAATAAGTCTCCAGGGTCGTATGCTTCTCCTGAAATTCACAGAGGAGATACCCCTTCAAATGACTAAGCAGTATCATAATATCCATGGAAGGAATACTCACCTCACAGGACCGTCCGCCCACAATCTTCACGGTATCGAAGCGGAACCTGTCCACAAAATCAGCCCTGTCCCAAGCGGTGTTAAATGTGATGCGAAACCATTTATTCTCCGGATTGCGTATCTTGTCAACGTCAACCGTATCAACCACCCTTCCCTTATGGATAATTGCCGCTGTGTCGCAGACTTCTTCTATCTCCTCGAAGCTGTGGCTGGACATGAATATGGTCTTTCCCTTTGCCTTCTCCTCCCTGATAAGCTTAAGGAACACATCCCTCATAAGCGGGTCAAGTCCGGTAGTCGGCTCATCCATGACCAGAATCTCCTGGTCGCCCATAAGCGCCGCAACAATAGCGGTCTTCTGTTTCATCCCCTTGGACATTCTTCTTAGGTTTGCCGAGGGGTCAAGCTGTAAAAGCCCAATCAGCCGTTCCATATATGTAAAATCCCCAATCTCAAGATATTTCCCATAATATTGAAGAAACTGTGTCCCTGTACGAAAACGCGGAAATTCAATCTGCCCTGGGATGTAGCCCATATAATGCTTAAGCTCTGTGGCATCCCTCCAGGCATCCCTTCCCTTGACGCGGATGGTTCCGCGGCCAGGCTTTAAAAACCCCATCAGACTGCGGATGGTGGTGGTCTTTCCTGCGCCGTTGGTGCCGATATAGCCAAAGACCGTCCCTGGCTTAAGGCTCATGCTCACATCAAAAATACCGCGCCCCTGGCCAAAATCCTTGGTAACGCCGCTAAACTCTATGATATTCGTCATGACACACCTCCCTGAAACTCCGTGGCATTGTCCGGCTCTTTTGACGCTTCATCTTCTTCCCTGTAAAACTTCATAAAATGATCCTCAAGAGTGTAAGGAATCTCGCTGATGTCCGCAACATTCAGACCTGAAAGAATCGGAATCATCCGGTTCAGCCCGTCCATATCCACCATGAACCGCACCGTCCTTTGCCTGGGGTCCTGATTGGTAAACAGAAAATCATTTTCAACAAAGCGGTTGAAATCCCTCTCTGTCTCAAAAGATACTTTATAAATCCACTGCTTCTGTTCTTTTAATTCCTCCGCACTAAAATCCGCCACAATCCTGCCGTCCTTGATAATGGCGATGCGGTCACAGACAGCGTCAACCTCGTGGAAAATGTGTGAGGACAAAAGGATTGTCTTGCCCCGCTTCTTTTCCGAACGGATAAAATCAATAAACACCTCCTGCATGACCGGATCAAGCCCAGAGGTTGGCTCGTCCAATATCAGCACGTCGGGATCATGCATAAACGCCGTGATGACAGCCAGCTTCCTCCTCTCCCCGATACTCATGTCATGGATTCTCATGTTAATATCCAGTGGAAACAGGGTGAGCAGGCGGGTGAAGTAATCCGTACCCTCCCCAGAGGGACTTACAGGCTTTCCCCGACGGAACATCTTCTCCATCCTCCTCATTCTTCTCATATATTCAAGAAACCTTCTGCCTGTCATCATCTTAGGAAATGCAATCTCACCGGGCAGGTACCCTACCAGCCCCTTCAATTCCGCCGCATGTTTGCGGCAGTTCATCGCCCAGATCTCGGCTTCCCCCTTCTGGGGTTTTGAAAAGCCCATTAAGTGGCGGATTGTCGTGGTCTTGCCCGCCCCGTTGGGTCCCAGGAAGCCATAGCATATTCCTTTATCCACATGCAGGGAGAGATCAAAGACACCCCGTCCCTTGCCGTAATCCTTCGTTAAATTTCTGATGTCTATCACACTCATAAGGCGCCTCCCATCCTCCGAAATAACTGCTGTGTATGATATACTATGCTATTTTAAGGCATAGCGGAATATTTTTCAAGTTTTCCGGAGTAAACACAATAGAAATTGCATACATCATGGACCGGCATAGAAAAACGGTGCTGCATAAAAAGTACCGCAATCCCTAAAGATTACGGTACTTATCTGCCCTCCGGCATATTCAATTCACAAGATATATTTAGAACTTACCAGCCTTCGCCGCTTCCTCAATCGCAACCGCAACCGCAACCGTCATACCAACCATTGGGTTATTTCCTGCACCGATTAATCCCATCATCTCAACATGAGCCGGTACGGAGGATGAGCCTGCAAACTGCGCGTCAGAGTGCATACGTCCCAAAGTATCGGTCATACCATAAGAAGCCGGTCCTGCCGCCATGTTGTCCGGATGAAGGGTACGTCCTGTACCGCCGCCGGATGCAACGGAGAAATACTTCTTGCCCTGCTCGATACATTCTTTCTTATATGTACCTGCAACCGGATGCTGGAAACGTGTCGGGTTGGTAGAGTTACCAGTGATAGATACGTCTACGCCCTCCTTGTGCATAATCGCAACGCCTTCGCGAACGTCGTTAGCGCCGTAGCAGTTTACCTTAGAGCGAAGTCCTTCAGAGTAAGGAATTCTCTGCACCTCCTTCAACTCGCCTGTATAATAGTCATAATCCGTCTCAACGTATGTAAAGCCGTTAATTCTGGAAATAATCTTCGCCGCATCCTTTCCAAGTCCGTTCAGGATAACGCGAAGCGGTTTCTTACGAACCTTGTTGGCCTTCTCTGCGATACCGATAGCGCCCTCGGCAGCCGCAAATGATTCGTGTCCGGCCAGGAATGCGAAGCAGTCCGTATCCTCCTCAAGAAGCATCTTTCCTAAGTTACCGTGTCCAAGCCCAACCTTCCTCTGGTCAGCAACAGAGCCAGGAATACAGAATGCCTGTAAGCCTTCTCCGATGGCAGCGGCAGCCTCGGCAGCCGTCTTGCAGCCCTTCTTGATAGCGATAGCAGCGCCTACGGTGTACGCCCAACATGCATTCTCGAAACAAATCGGCTGGATACCCTTCACCTGGTTGTACACATCAAGTCCGGCATCCTTTGTGATCTTCTCTGCTTCTTCGATAGAAGCAATGCCATAGCTTCCTAATACTTCATTGATTTTATCAATTCTTCTTTCATATGATTCAAATAAAGCCATTTACTTGTCCTCCTACTCTTTTCTTGGGTCAATGATCTTCGCTGCGTCTGCAACACGTCCGTACTGTCCTTTTGCCTTCTCCCATGCGTCGTTCGGTGTGTCGCCTGCTTTGATGAAGTCCGTGAACTTTCCAAGATTGACGAACTGGTAACCGATGATCTCGTCATGGTCATCCAATGCGATTCCTGTCACATAGCCTTCTGCCATCTCCAGATAACGAGGACCCTTTGCCAATGTTCCATACATAGTACCAACCTGTGAGCGAAGTCCTTTTCCAAGGTCTTCAAGACCTGCGCCGATTGGAAGCCCGTCTTCTGAAAATGCGCTCTGGGTTCTTCCGTATACGATCTGCAGGAATAATTCTCTCATTGCGGTGTTGATTGCATCACAGACAAGATCCGTATTAAGAGCTTCTAAGATTGTCTTGCCCGGAAGGATCTCAGACGCCATAGCGGCAGAGTGTGTCATTCCTGAACATCCAAGGGTCTCAACCAATGCTTCCTGGATAATACCATCCTTAACGTTTAAAGTGAGTTTGCAGGCTCCCTGCTGCGGTGCGCACCAGCCAACGCCATGTGTCAGGCCAGAGATATCTTTTACCTCTTTTGCCTTTACCCATTTTGCTTCTTCCGGAATCGGAGCTGGCCCGTGATTTGCACCCTGAGCCACAGGACACATCATTTCTACTTCGTGTGAATAAATCATTTTAAAACTCCTTTCAACTATGTATGATTTTTCTGTCGTAA
>CAJUBG010000043.1 GCA_910584575.1 uncultured Dorea sp. | reverse complement strand
CCGAGCTGTTAAAGACGGCTGACAGCGGCCAGTTTTCCGTAAATATCAGTAAGCCGGGAGTTACGAAAGGAGAGCACTGGCATCACAGTAAATGGGAGTTTTTTATCGTTGTTTCTGGACATGGATTAATAGAAGAACGAAAAATAGGAACAGACGGGGACGGGAAACCCTATCCGGTCCGGAGGTTTGAGGTATCGGGAGACAAACTTGAGGCGGTCCATATGCTTCCGGGATATACCCACAATCTCATAAATCTGTCCAGGACAGAGAACCTTGTAACCCTGATGTGGGCAAACGAGCCTTTCGATGCCAGCCATCCGGATACATTTGCCGAGCTGGTGGAAATGGTTTAAGAGGAGAAAATGAAGATGAAAACAGACTACACAGAAATACATTTCCAGGAAAACGGCAGATTAAAACTTCTCATTATCGTGGGGACACGTCCGGAAATCATCCGTTTAAGCGCAGTCATCCAGAAATGCAGGAGTTATTTTGACTGTATCCTGGCCCACACCGGACAGAATTATGACTATAACTTAAACGGTGTGTTTTTCCATGATTTGAAGCTGGGAGCCCCTGACGTCTACATGGACGCGGCGGGAGAGGATTTGGGCGCTACGGTTGGAAATATCGTCAACTGCTCCTATAAGCTAATGGCTACCATTCATCCGGACGCCCTTTTGATTTTGGGCGACACCAATAGCTGCCTGTCCGCCATATCCGCAAAACGCCTGCACATCCCGATTTTCCACATGGAGGCGGGAAACCGGTGTAAGGATGAGTGTCTGCCGGAGGAGACCAACCGCCGCATTGTGGACATCATATCAGACGTGAACCTGGCTTATTCGGAACACGCGAGAAAATACCTGCATGAATGTGGTCTGCCAAAGGAGAGGGTGTATGTGACAGGTTCGCCTATGGCGGAGGTGCTTCGCCAGAATTTGCCTGACATTGAGGGTTCGGATATCTTGAAGCGTCTGGACCTGGAACCGAAGAAATACATCCTGCTATCCGCCCACCGGGAGGAGAATATCGACACGGAGAAGAATTTTACCTCCCTGTTTACAGCCGTTAATCAGATGGCAGAGAGTTATGACATGCCGATTCTGTATTCCTGCCATCCAAGAAGCAGGAGACGCCTGGAGGAGACAGGATTTGTCCTGGACAGGCGGGTGGTAAGGCATGAGCCTTTAGGGTTCCATGATTATAACCAACTGCAGATGAATGCGTTTGCGGTGGTTTCCGATTCAGGAACATTACCGGAAGAAAGCAGCTTTTTTACAAGTATCGGGAAAAGTTTTCCGGCAGTGTGCATCCGTACCAGCACAGAAAGGCCGGAAGCCCTGGATAAAGCCTGCTTTGTGCTGGCGGGGATTGACGGGAAGTCGCTTTTGCAGGGGGTAAAGACTGCGGTGGGGATGAACCTTAACGGGGATTGTGGAGTTCCGGTGCCGGATTATGTGGATGAGAATGTGAGCACGAAGGTTGTGAAGCTAATTCAGAGTTATACGGGAATTATAGACAAAATGGTGTGGAGGAAATATTAATAAAATATTCGGCTGCCGAACTTTCAGAAACAATGGGGACAGAGTATATGATTCCTTTGCGATTGATATTGTTCCGAAAAGCGGGTATAATGTTTTAGAAAGTGAGGTGTACTCTTTATGTATATGACGGTAAAACAGGCTTCGGAGAAGTGGGGGATTTCTGACAGGCGCGTGCGCATATTATGCGCAGAAGGTAAGATTTCAGGTGCTGCCCGTGAAGGACGCAGTTGGAGGATTCCGGCAGATGCGAGAAAACCAGAGGATGGACGGTTTAAAGCAAGAGAAAGCTTACTGACAGCTATAAATAGGAAGAAAAGGGAGTTGGATTCCAGACGACCTCTGACTGAGGGGGAATTGGAACGTCTGACCGAGGAATTCATTGTTGAGTACACCTATAATTCTACTGCAATTGAGGGAAATACTTTGACCTTGCGGGAGACAGATATGGTTTTGCGTGGACTAACGATTGACAGAAAACCGTTAAAGGACCATATGGAGGCAGTCGGACATAAGGAAGCATTTGATTTTGTGCGGGATTTAGTAAAAGATCAAGTGCCGTTATCGGAGAGTATCATCAAGCAGATCCATTATCTTGTATTGGCGGATAAACGAGAGGACAGGGGGGTTTACAGAAAAGTACCTGTCAGGATCATGGGTGCGAAACACGAGCCGGTGCATCCATATTTGATTCAGCCTAAAATGGAATTGTTGATTGAGGCTTATAGAAACAGCGCTGAACATATCATTACAAGGCTTGCACGGTTCCATATTGAATTCGAGGGGATTCACCCTTTTATTGATGGAAACGGCAGAACTGGACGGTTGCTTGTAAATTTGGAATTGATGAAAGCCGGATTGCCGCCAATTGATATTAAGTTTGCAGATCGGGTTTCTTATTACAATGCGTTTGACGAGTACTATGTAAAGCATAATCCTGGTGCAATGGAAAAGTTGTTTGCAGGTTATGTAAATGCACGGTTGGACAATTACTTAATGATGCTGGATGAATAATTGTATGCAGAGAGAATTATTGAGAGGTAAAAATGATTTACAGATTATTACAAACCGAAAATTCAGTCCCATTGTTTGCAGGATGGCAGGAAACCATGATCTGGTCCTGTCAGCAGGGCGTAATGGGGACAATCTATGCAGACGCACTGGAAAAACCGGCTTCTGCCATGGCTCTGTTGGGTGATTTCTGCTTTTTTGCAGGAAAGCCTGGCAAAGAGCTGGTACTATATGAATCGGGGAGAAGCGGGCGAGAGTTTGTGATTATGGTTCCGCAGAATGAGGAATGGGCAAAGTTGATAGAGGTATGTTATGGGGAACATGCAAAAAAAGTGATTCGCTATGCGATTAAGAAAGAGCCGGATATTTTTGACCAAAAGGCGCTTAAGGATATGGTAAGCAAATTGCCGGATGGATATATTTTGATGCTGATGGACGAGAGCTTATTCCGGAAATGCAAAGAAATAAAGTGGTGCAGGGATTGGGTATCCCAGTATGACACTTTTGATAAATATCAAAAGCATGGTCTTGGCGCGGTAATCATGAAGGATGGCGAAATAATTTCCGGCGCTTCTTCTTACTCTGGTTACAGGGGAGGGATAGAGGTGCAGATTGATACCAGGGAAGATTTCCGCAGGAAAGGGCTTGCCAGTATTTGCGGGGCGAAGTTGCTTCTTGAGTGCCTTAAGAGGGGATGGTATCCCAGTTGGGATGCGCAGAATCGGCAGTCGGTGGCGTTGGCGGAGAAGCTAGGGTATCATTTTGAGAAGGAATATATAGCTTATGAGGTTAGCTTGAAACAGTTGAGAGAATAAAATTGAATGATTCCATATTGTAATAATCATAATTTTGAAGTATATTTTTAGTAAATAATGTTACGGAGGAAAGAATTATGGATTTAACTAAATTCAACTGGACGAGAGAACCGAAAAGTTACAGAATAGACCATGACACAGTCGAGATTATCACAAAACCGCATACGGATTTGTGGCAGAGGACATATTACCATTTTCAGAATGACAATGCCCCTGTTTTACAGATAGAAACGGAAGAAAAATATTTTAGCTTTATCGTTAAGACGGAATTTAAAGAGAGCCATCATAGATTCGACCAATGCGGTATTGTAATGTATCTGGATAGCGAGAATTGGCTGAAAGGCTCGGTTGAATATGAAAATGAAGAATACCAGCATTTAGGAAGCGTAGTAACTAATATGGGGTATTCTGATTGGGCGACAACAGTTATAGATGCTTCGGTAAAAACAATGTGGTATCGGTTCAGCCGGAGAGAGGATGACTATTGTATCGAGTGTTCTAAGGATGGACATATCTTTAACCAGATGCGTATCTGCCATATGCATAGCGGAAAAGAGAAAATAAGGTTCGGTATCTATGCCTGTTCGCCGGAAGAATCTTCTTTCAAAGCTATATTTTCCAATATGCAGATAATGGAGTGTCAGTGGAAGGCTCATGACGGGCAGCAGCCGGATTAAGTTTTTGCTATATCTGTGCCGGCTTAGAGATAACAGAGAGATAAGATATGGCGCAATTCATTCTAAGCCGCCATATCTTGTATATCTCATGCCTAATACAACATCCCCCTACAACCTCTTAAAATCACTTGCCGGATGCTTACACCAAGGACACACAAAATCCTCCGGCAGCGTATCCCCTTCATAGATATACCCGCACACCGTACAGACAAACCCTTTCTTCGCCCCGTCCGCCTTAGGCGCGGTCTTAATCTTTCTCTGATAATAACTATAAGTCACCGACTCGTCCTCCGACAACGCGCAGGCGTCCGTCACATCCGCCAAAAACAGAGTGTGAGTCCCAAGGTCTGTGGCTGAAACCACCTTTGCTGAAATATATGCGTTACACTCGTCCGCGATATACGCAATCCCATTCTCTGCCCTCTGGAACGTAACTGACTCCATCTTGTCAACGTCCGCGCCGCTTTGGAAACCCCAGTGTTTATAAGTGCCAAACTTGGAATTCTCCGTAAGAACCGAAACATTAAAAGCTCCCGTCCGCTGAATCATATCATGGGTATAATTCTTCTTATTCACCGCCACCGTAATACGGTTGGGTTCTGTGGTAACCTGAGTCACAGTGTTCACGATACACCCGTTATCCTTCTCGCCCTCCTTTGCCGTCAAAATAAATAGTCCGTAAGTAAGCTTATACATTGCTTTTTTATCCATCTTGCCCTCCTGTTTTTTCTTTGAAATCAGTATTCTGCACAAATAAACGATTATGGAAATTATACATAATTATTCTCTGAATGGCAACACTTTACAACATAGAATTCATATGGAATTTTTGTCTTTACGAATCTTCCTGCAATATGGTAAGATGGATTTGTTACATTTACCAAGACGGAGAACGTTAAAAGACAAATGGAGGGAAATGCGATGAACATGATTCAAGATGTGATGGATTACATCAAAAGCTTTGACGAGGAGATCGGAGATGCGCTTTATCTGGAGCTTAGCCGCCAGAGACGGAACTTAGAGCTGATTGCTTCTGAGAATGTTGTAAGTCCGGCGGTCATGCTGGCCATGGGAACAGTGCCAACGAACAAGTACGCGGAAGGCTATCCGGGGAGACGCTATTACGGCGGCTGCGAGCATGTGGACATCCTGGAGGATCTGGCGATTGAACGGGTGAAGAAGCTGTTTGGCTGCGACCATGCATGTGTACAGCCTCATTCCGGTGCAAATGCGAACAATGCAGTCTATCAGGCTCTAATTAAGCCAGGAGATACGGTAATGGGACTGAATCTGGCGCATGGCGGCCATTTGACACATGGTTCTCCGGTAAATATGTCAGGGCTTCTGTACAATTTTGTCCCATATAATGTCAATGACGATGGCTTCCTTGACTATGACGAGATCAGGCGGCAGGCCAGGGAATGTAAGCCGAAGATGATTGTTGCGGGCGCGTCCGCATACCCAAGAGAGATTCGGTTTGATATCTTTTCGGATATTGCGAAGGAGGTGGGCGCGTACCTGTTTGTGGATATGGCACATATTGCCGGACTGGTTGCGGCAGGCTTGCACCAGAGTCCGGTTCCCTATGCGGACGTGGTATCCAGTACCACCCATAAGACGCTGAGGGGGCCGAGGGGCGGTATCATTCTGTGTAAGGAGGAGCATGCCAAGGCTATCGATAAGGCTATTTTCCCAGGAACCCAGGGAGGGCCGCTGATGCATATCATTGCTGCCAAGGCGGTTTGCTTCGGTGAAGCGTTAAAGCCGGAATTTAAGACTTACCAGCAGCAGGTAGTGAAGAATGCCAAGGCTCTTGCCAAGGCGATGGTGGAGGAAGGCTTCGACCTGGTAAGCGGCGGTACGGACAACCATCTGATGCTGGTTAATTTGCAGAATATGGGCGTCTCCGGAAAGGAGATGCAGAACCGGCTGGACGAGGTGTATATTACGGTCAATAAAAATGCGGTGCCCAACGATCCGGCAAGTCCTTTCGTGACCAGCGGTATCCGCATCGGCACACCGGCTGTCACCACGCGGGGCCTTATGGAAGAAGATATGAAGACAATAGCGGGATTAATCAAGATGGCGGTTACACAGTTTGACGAGAAGGCTGACGAGATCCGAAGTGCGGTCAACCAGATTTGCGAAAAGTATCCCTTGTATGTATAGAGGAAATCACATGATGATGTTAGAAGAAAAAGCAACGGATTTCATAGACGACCTTTCCTCGGCAAAGCCGGTTCCGGGCGGAGGCGGCGCCTGCGCGGCGGTTGGGGCGCTCTCTGCTGCCCTTGGGATGATGGTGGCGAACCTGACTGTGGGGAAGAAACGCTATGCGGACGTGGAGGATGAGGTAAAGGAGAATTTAGCCCGTCTGGATGAGCTGAAACAGCGGTTGATTGTGCTGACAGATAAGGATGCAGAGTGCTTTGAGCCTTTATCTAAGGCTTACGGGCTTCCCAAGGAGACGCCAGAGGAGATTGCCGTCAAGGAGGAGGTGCTTGAGAAAGCCTTATATGAGGCAAGCATCGTTCCGCTGGAGTTGATGGAGACAATCATCAGGGTCATGGAGTGTCTGGAGGTTCTGGGGGAGAAGGGCAGCAGGCTTGCGGTCAGCGACGTGGGCGTTGGAGTGCTGTTTGCCCAGGCGGCGCTTGAGGGTGCGTCCTTGAATGTATTTATCAACACGAAGCTGATGAAAAACCGCGGGCAGGCAGAAGAATTGAATCGCAGGGCAGACGCTTTGATACAGGAGGGCGCCATACTCCGAGAGCGAAGCTATGAAGGAGTGTGTGCAAAAATCCGATGATTCTTTCCTTTTAAGGCAGAATCAGTTACAGACAGAATATTGAGAAGAAGGAGAGATTGGGATGAGTATCACCATGAAGGGAACCGACGTGGCAAAGTCCATGAAGGACGAGCTGGTTAGAGAGGTGGAAGCCTTGAAGAAAAGGGGAGTCACCCCCTGCCTGTCCATCATCAGAGTGGGCGCGCGGCCAGACGACCTGTCCTACGAGCGCGGCGCGAGAAAACGTATGGAGTTGACAGGAATCTGCTGCCAGGTGACAGAGCTTCCGGAGGACGTAAGCCAGGAGGTGTTTGAACAGACATTTTCTCAGATTAACGAGGATTTGGGCGTACACGGAATCCTGTTACTGCGCCCGCTGCCGGAGTCTTTGGACGAAGAACCGATAAGGGCTATGATTAATCCTCAAAAGGATGTGGACGGCATGAGTCCGGTCAATATGGCAAAGGTATTTTCCGGAGACGAGACAGGATTTGCGCCCTGCACAGCGCAGGCAGTTATGGAAATGCTTCAGTATTACGGGATTAAGCCAGGGGGCAAAAGGGTGACAATCTTAGGGAGAAGCATGGTGGTGGGGCGTCCCTTAGCCATGGGTTTGCTTAAGGAGAACGCTACTGTTACCGTATGCCATACTAAGACAGAGAACCTGGCGGCAGAGTGCGCCAAAGCGGAGATTCTGGTGGCAGCGGCAGGGAAAGCCAGGATGGTGACAGAGGATATGATAGGCGAAGGCGCCGTGGTGGTAGACGTTGGAATCAACGTGGATGAAAACGGCGTCCTGTGCGGAGACGTGGATTATGAGGCGGTAAAGAATAAGGCTTCTTATATCAGTCCGGTGCCTGCCGGAGTCGGAAGCGTCACGTCTTCTGTGCTGGCGAAGCATGTGGTAAAGAGCGCCAGTAGCGTCGTCGATTAAGCCAACGCGGCAGATAGTAACGCGGCAGATAGAAATAAAATACTTGCGCAGATTCCAAGTATATGCTAGTATACCCATAGGGTGGACTGTGTCCATTAAGGTATATTATCCATACTATTGAATAGTAATATAAGGACTGTACGTGAAAAACTCCAAAGATGGATATGCTTTGGAGTTTTTATGTTTTTTTGTACGGATTAGAGAAAAGGGGGAATTATATGTATGATATGATCAATTCATTTGTGCAGGCAATCAACGACGTGGTGTGGGGATGGGGAATGATTTTTCTGCTGTTGGGAACCCATGTGTTCCTCACCCTCCGGACAGGATTTATTCAGAGACATACCATACTAAAGGGAATCAAGCTCTCCATAGCCAAAGACCCTGACGCGGAAGGGGAGGTATCCCAGTTTGGGGCATTGACAACGGCTTTGGCGGCTACCATTGGCACGGGAAATATTGTAGGTGTGGGTACGGCCATTGCAATCGGGGGGCCGGGCGCGGTCCTGTGGTGCTGGCTGACGGGTGTGTTCGGTATTGCGACCAAATATGCGGAGTCTTACATAGCCGTCAAGTATCGGGTTAAGACGGCGGATGGGCGTATGCAGGGCGGCGCAATGTATGCCCTGGAGAGAGGGCTTAATATGAAATGGCTCGGTATGCTCTTTGCGTTTTTCGCGGCGTTTGCTTCCTTTGGAATCGGGTGCGCAACCCAGGTAAATGCAATCGCGGAGGTCTGTGAGACGAATTTCCATATTCCAAGGCTTGCGGTAGGCATTGTTATCGGCGCACTGACGGCGGTTGTCATCTTCGGCGGGATTCGGTCTATTGCGAGAGTCTGTGAGAGGCTGGTGCCGTTTATGGCAATCTTTTATGTGCTTGGATGTATTATCATTCTGTGTATGAATTTTGATTACATCATTCCTGCAATCAGCGTAATCGTAAGGCTTGCATTTACGCCCGGCGCGGCGGCAGGCGGTCTTGTGGGAAACGGTGTGCGTATGGCTATCCGCTATGGCGTGGCGAGGGGACTATTTTCCAATGAGTCCGGCCTTGGCTCTGCGCCGATTGCGGCAGCGGCGGCTCAGACCAGGAATCCTGTACGCCAGGCGCTTGTATCCTCAACAGGTACGTTCTGGGATACGGTTGTAGTATGCCTGATGACAGGGTTGGTGCTGGTGACCACGATTATGAAGAACCCAGGCATCAATGCGGATACCATTGACAACGGCGGGCAGCTTACCACGCTGGCATTTGGGCAGATTCCTTATCTTGGGCCGATTATCCTGACCCTTGGAATCATCTCGTTTGCTTACTCTACGATTCTTGGGTGGGCCTATTACGGCGAACGGTGTGTGGAATATTTTTCCGGAAAAGCGGGGCTTATTCCTTATCGGCTTCTCTACGTTGCGGTGGCGGTCATTGCGCCTGTGGTGGCTCTTGATTTGATATGGCTGATTGCGGATACGTTAAACGCGCTGATGGCTATCCCCAACCTGGTTGCCGTTCTCTTGCTCTCCAATGTGATGGTAAGGGATACAAAGAAATTTATCAATAACCTGGACGCAAAGGATGATACGCCTATTCCGGTGGTGAAGGACTAGGACGGCATCCGCTAAGGTATACCCAAGGGCACACCGTAACACATGCCCTTCGGGCGGGTGGACTCCGTCCAACAAAGTATGAAAAAGGAGGAACAAAGGAAGGATATGGCAAGAAGGATTGCAAAGTTTCACAAAGTAAGTTATGAGCAGTTTAGAGAAGGATTTGAGGATTCATTTGGTAAGAGAGAGGAGGAGGAGATTCAGAGGATTTACGACGGGATTCTGCTGCCGAAGCGGGCGACTGCCGGCTCGGCTGGATATGACTTCTTTACGCCTGTGGAGATTAGCTTAAAGCCAGGGGATACCGTGAAGCTTCCGACGGGAATTTGCGCCGAGATGGAGTCGGACTGGGTGCTCAAATGCTATCCGAGAAGCGGGCTTGGTTTTAAATACAGGTTACAGCTTAATAATACGGTGGGAATCATAGACAGCGATTATTTTTACTCGGATAACGAGGGACACATATTTGCAAAGATTACCAACGACAGCCGGGAGGGAAAGACGGTCTGTCTAAAAGCCGGTTCAGGGTTCATGCAGGGGATTTTCGTGGAATACGGTATTACGGTTGACGACTGTGCGACGGCGGTTCGCAACGGCGGTTTTGGCAGTACGACGAAGAACTGAGATTAAAGGTATATTTTTTAAAATACAGGGAATCATAAGTCTGAATATAGTGTAAATGTGCGGAGGAATTGCTATGTCAGACATAAAGAAGGTAACTGCTTCAAGGGAAGAAAATACCGGGTATCTCAACCAGATCCTTCCGGTCAAGGAGAGCTTCGACTTAATCCAGAGGGATATCATGATTGGGGGGCGGTGTTCTTCCTTTTTTTCGATAAACGGATTTGCCAATGACGAGACTATGCTTAAGATTATGGATTCCTTTTTTAGAGTTAAAGAGGAGGATATGCCAAATGATGCCAACAGCTTCTCCAGGCAGTGTATTCCCTATGTGGAGGTGGATATCCTGGAGGATTTTGACCAGGTGCTGAAGAATCTTTTGTCCGGTGTTAGCTGTCTGTTTATCGAGGGGTACGAGGTGTGTATTGCTATCGACTGCCGGACGTATCCGGCCAGAAGCGTGGAGGAGCCGGACAAGGATAAGTCCTTAAGGGGGTCAAGGGACGGATTTGTAGAAACCATTGTATTTAACACGGCTCTGATGCGCCGCCGGATTCGGGATCCTCATCTGGTCATGAAAATGGTGGAAATCGGGGACAGCTCGCGCACAGATGTTGCCATCTGCTATATGAGCGACAGGGTTGACCAGGAGCTTCTTAAGAATGTGTCAGACCGGATAAACAGCATCCACACGGACGCGCTTAGGATGAACCAGCAGAGCCTGGCGGAGGAGTTGTATAAACGGAAATGGTTTAACCCTTTTCCCAAGTTTAAATTCACGGAGAGGCCGGACACGGCGACAGCCTGTCTTTTGGAGGGGAAGATTGTGCTGCTGGTGGACAATTCGCCGTCGGCAATGATTCTTCCGACTTCTATTTTTGACATGATTGAGGAGGCAAACGACTACTATTTCCCCACGCTTACCAATATCTACCTGAAGGTGGCGCGGGGGCTGATTACCCTCATGACCGTATTTCTGACGCCGGTGTTTCTGCTCTTTATGCAGAATCTCAACTGGCTTCCGGAGGTGTTTTCCTTTGTTGCTGTAAAGGATACGGTTAATATTCCCCTGATTTTTCAGCTCTTGATTCTGGAAATTGCCATTGACGGCTTAAGGCTTGCCGCGCTTAATACGCCCAGTATGCTAAGTACTCCTTTAAGTGTGATTGCGGGTCTGGTCATGGGAGAATTCTCAGTCAAGTCCGGCTGGTTTAACGCTGAGGTTATGCTGTACATGGCGTTTGTTTCTGTGGCAAATTATACGCAGCCGAACTTTGAGCTTGGCTATGCGTTGAAATTCATGCGCCTTGAGCTTTTGGTTCTGACGGCTTTATTTAACTGGTGGGGCTTCGCAGCCGGAACGCTGATTATTGTGCTGAGTATCTGCTTTAACAAGACTCTTTCGGGAAGAAATTATCTGAATGTAAAATTAAATTAAGCGTCAGAGATACCCCGCAGGCAGAGGGTTTCTGCGGGGTATTTTTAAAAATGGCGCCTGCTTTACAATATCCTCCTGGCATGTTAGAATAAGGGACGTGAAAGAAGGAGTACATATGAAAAAAGAAATGGACAGCCAGAGGCTTGGCAGGGCGCCTCTGGGAGGGCTGATGGTTTCGCTGGCAGTTCCGGCGGTAGCGGCACAGCTTATCAATGTATTATATAATATTGTGGACAGGATTTATATTGGGCATATTGAAGGCTACGGGGATGTGGCGCTGACGGGCGTGGGGGTTACGTTTCCCATTATCATGCTGATTTCCGCGTTCAGTGCATTTGCGGGGATGGGCGGTGCGCCCCTTGCCTCTATCGAGCTTGGAAGGCAGGACGTCCGTAAGGCAGAGTTGATTCTGGGGAATTCTGCGGGTATGATTGTCTGGTTTTCCGTTGTGCTCACAATCGGTTTTTCTATCTTTAAGACGCCGGTTCTGTATGCCTTCGGCGCAAGCGACGTGACGGCTCCCTATGCTGAGAGCTATATCGGAATCTACCTTGTTGGAACTATTTTCGTGCAGATTGCGGTGGGGCTTAATACCTTTATCAGCGGGCAGGGAGAGTCCAGGATTGCCATGCTGTCTGTGGTGATAGGCGCGGCGCTGAATATTGTTCTTGACCCGATTTTGATTTTCGTGATGGATTTGGGAGTGAGGGGCGCGGCCATGGCGACGGTAATCTCGCAGGCGGTCAGCGCGGCGTGGGTTATTCGTTTCCTGACCTCAAAGCGCAGCGTCATGAAGCTTGGCCTCAGGAATATGAGGCTTAAGGCGGATATTGTGAAACGGATTGCCGGGCTTGGAATTTCACCGTTTATTATGCAGAGTACGGAGAGTATGGTAAGCATTACTCTGAACTTTGGCCTTCAGAATTATGGCGGGGATTTATACGTGGGAACCATGTCTATTATGACCAGTATTATGCAGTTGATTCTTATACCGGTGCAGGGGATTGCCCAGGGCGTCCAGCCCATCATCAGTTACAGCTACGGCGCGGGGGACCAAAAGAGGGTTAAGGACGCGTTTATGAGGCTTCTGGCGGCAGGGCTTTTGGGTACGCTTATCCTAGGCGGCGTGGCGG
This sequence comes from uncultured Dorea sp., assembly GCA_910584575.1. Classification (GTDB taxonomy): domain Bacteria; phylum Bacillota; class Clostridia; order Lachnospirales; family Lachnospiraceae; genus Sporofaciens. Next base: position 18,710 of record CAJUBG010000043.1, on the reverse strand, counting down.
TGCTTGTGCCGGAGGTTTACGCGGGGATATTTACGAATAACGAGAAATTAATTGAGCTGACCTGTCAGGTGATGCCGGTGTATTTCCTGGGGATAACCATCTTTGGATTACAGTCTGCGTGCCAGTCTACCTTTCTGGCCCTGGGGCAGGCCAAGGTTTCTCTGTTTATAGCTCTTTTGAGAAAGGTACTCCTTCTGATTCCGCTGGCAATCATTTTCCCGAAGTTTATGGGAGTGATGGGAGTTTATAGGGCTGAGCCGGTGGCGGATATTATCTCAGTCGTGACGACAGGGATTGTATTTACATTTACCATGAAGAAGGTTTTAGGAAATATGGATAGGAATCATACATCAAAGGAGGCATAAATATTGAAGGATTATATCATAACTGTGAACAGTACGGTGGATTTGCCGAAGGAATGGCTGACAGAAAGAGGGGTGCCGGTAGTGCCCCTTAGTTATACCATTGACGGGGAGACGTACCAGGATATGAACGGCTTGTCCGCCAAGGAATTTTTCGGAAAGCTGCGCGCCGGAAAGATGGCGGTGACTTCTCAGGTGAATCCGGACGATGCAAAAGAGGCACTGAGGCCGTTTCTTGAGGAGGGGAAGGATATTCTCCACCTTGGGTTTTCCTCTGCGCTTAGTGGGACCTTAAACAGTATGCGGATTGCGGCAGACGAGCTTAAGGAGGAGTATCCTAATCGGAGTATTACAGTGATTGATACGCTGTGCGCCTGCATGGGAGAGGGGCTTTTACTTTATTACGCGCTGAAGAAAAAGAGTGAAGGATGTTCTATGGAGGAGACGGCAAAATGGGTGGAGGAGAATAAGCTTCATATCTGCCATAATGTGACGATTGATGATTTGAACCATCTTCAGCGGGGAGGACGGATTTCTAAGACGGTGGCTGTGCTTGGGGGAATGGTGAAGATTAAGCCTATGATTCATATGGACGATCAGGGCGCTTTGCAGGTAATCGGGAAGGAGAGGGGACGTAAGAAATCTCTGAACAAGATTGTAGATACGGCTGTCGCCCAGTCTGAGGGGTGGGAGAATGATATCATTATGATTACCCACGGGGACTGTGAGGAGGACGCCAGATATGTGGCTGAGCTTGTGCGTAAGAAGATGGGGATAGACAATATTCTTATTAATAATATCGGAACGGTGATCGGGAGCCATACAGGGCCGGGCGTGGTAGCGGTGTTCTGTATGGGGGAGAAGCGGTAAGGTCTGCCAGAGCAGGAAGGAGATGCAAGATTATATTCTTGGCATCTCCTTCTCTATATAAATTATTTCACTTGCGCTGTAAACTTTGAAAATAGAATTTGACGCAAGCTGCGCCGCTGCTTAATAGTATTGCAAGCCACAGAAGGAAGTTACTTTCATCGCCAGTCCGAGGTGAACCTGAAATATGATTTTCATTCTTATTTTTGGAAGGAGTCCCCGTACTGTCATTGGGTATAGGCTTGTCCGCTGTATTGTTTTCAGAGGCTTGAGTCTGGATTTCAAACACAGCAGAGGTCTTACCGTCAAGATAGAGTACAGTTAAGCTGTGCCTGCCATCAGACAGCTTAGCCAGATAATCCCCTTTCAGGGTAACTATGGTACTGCCTGGGGTCACGGTATAATTCTTTACATCTACAAGCTCCCCGTCAATCAGAATCCCCGTAAACTTACTGACAGGCCCGTTTGCCTTAAAGCATAAGCTGCCGTATTCATCTTTCAGCCATTGGCTGTTGTTGCCTTCAAGGATTTGATAGTCTGTCAATGCGGCAAGCACTTGCTTAAGCCTGGTGATATCCACCAGAGACTTTTCATGCTCTGTCAGTGCTTCAAAAAGTTTTTCAGTCTCTTTAGCCGTTTTTTCCGTCTCCGTATCATCCGGACTTACATCATCGGCAGCCGGAAGGCTTTCGATGGAAATGATTACATTTTCTACATTTTGGATGCTTTCAAGGGCTTCGTCAATACGGGCAATATCCTTCTCGATTGCCTGCTTTTCAGACTCCGTGTAGTTTTCGCCGTATTCCTTAAGCGCCTTATCCAGTGCGTCCTTTGCTTTTTCAAGGTTCTCTTTATCGCTAAGGTTTACCGTATCTTTAGAGATACCGTCAACAGCCTGTATTTCCTTTGTATCTGCCGCGGTGCAGGCAGATGTAATCTGTGCGTTTAGGGCTTTTGCATTGGTTTGCAGGTCTTGAAGCTCGGCTTTCTCCTGTTCTGTCAGATATTCAGAGTTAAGCAGCAGGCTCAGCTCTGTGATTACGGCTTTGACAGCAGGCTGATTATCAGACGTTACCGTAGCTTTTGAAAGACCGCTGATGGGTTCTGCAATAGTTTGAATTGGCTTCATGGTGATTGTGGCCGCCGTCTCGTTTCCTGCCTGATCAACGGCTTTGATTATGTAGGTTTCATCCACATTTCCGGAAAGGAGAATATCTCCCCAAATGGGCTGCCCGTTCAGTGTGACGGTATCCAGATGTCTGTCCGATACGGTTACGGACTGGGTGGTATAGTACACAGTGTTTTCGTTGACGCCTGTGATTGCGGGCGGCGTCAGGTCAAATTCCGCACCGTCTGAGGCAAAGCATACAAGGTTTCCTGCAAGGTCAGACACCTTAACGTAGGCGATAAATTTTTTCTCATCCTCAGGGTCAAGGCTAAAATGGCCGCCGTCTGTCCAGTCAGTAATCCTTCGCACGTCTTCTTCGGTCAGAGCCGTTTCAGAGAGATAATAGGAAATCTTGCCGATTCCGCTTAAGGAATCTTCGGCGGTGATTCTTACGTCAACCGTTTTCCTAAAGAGCAGCCCGAAGGAAACCTCATGAATCAGCTTTTTTACAGAATTTTCGTTAAATTGGATATCATAGTCGGACGGATTCGTTTTATCCAGCTTGTATTCTTCGGCTGCCATGAGGGAAATCTCTCCGTTTTCCAAATTTTTCACGTAGAAGGAGACGGAGGCTTTGTCGGTTTCTTCGGCTCTGTTAAGGTTCTTTACCCATTCGTCCTTGAGTGTATTACCGGTGGAGATGAGGCGGTTGTCCGCTGCCGTTATTACGAAGTCCTCGTTTGTCCAGCCGTCCTTTAAGGAGGTGGTAATGTAATCAACGCCGTTTTTTGGATGATACTCGTTGATAATCTCAAAGGTGGCCCGCCCGTTTACAATATAGTTTCCTCCTGCGTTATTCTTAATTATGACGGCGGCTGTACCCACGTTTAAGTTATTCTCATAGGTTACGGTGTATTCACTGGAGGGAATGACCGTGTCGCCGTGTTTTACGGTTACGGAGGGTTTTTTAAGGAGTCCGTCGTAGTGAAAGCGGTTCTGGGACAGCTCAATGACCGGAGTATTTACTTCTGTGGGAAGGGCAATGGTAACCTTAAAAGGATATTCGCATCGTTGTCCGTTGTAGTCGTCCTCCTTTACATATGCATTGGCCTGGAAATAATATTCGCCAAGGTCAAGCTGATTCAGATAATCCTTCTTAAGAATGAAATTAAGGGCATTATTGTCAAGCGTCATGGTATAATCATCGTCTGAAGCCATGAATTCGTGGTCTGATTCGTTCCAGATATAAGAGTATCTTGGGTCAAACTCCATTCCATCCCCGCCAAAGGAGAGGGGAATATCCTCTGCCAGCCCTTTCGTAAAGCGAAAGCTGTCTTCTATGGGGACATTAATGATTTTCACATAGTCGTCATATGTAATTACCTTACAAAATCAATGATTTCCTCCTCCGGCTCTCCCAGTCCGTTTCCGTTGGAATCAAGATACAGTTTTACATAGTCAACAGAATTGGAGGCTTCGATGATTAAAGGCTCCCCGTTGGCGTAGATATTATGGACATAGTCGGCTGTTGTCTCATAGGTTACGCCGCCAGAGCTGCCGGAGAGACTTTTGGCCTGTGTATGAATATCTTCTGTGTATGTAATGAGTGATTGTGCATCCGGAGTCTCAATTTTTTCTTCGTCTGGGCTGCCAGAGGAGTCTGGATTGCCTTCATTAAAATCTGCATAGTTTTGTCCCGATTGTTCTGGCTCTGCTAAAACGGTGAAAGAGGCCGCCCCTGCCGACAGGCTTGACAATAGCATTGCCACCCCAAGCAGAAGGACAGTTGGCTTGTTTGGTTTCATTTTCATAGGTTGCGCACTCCTTGCTCTGTTTTTCTGTACATTCTGTCTTACAGACTGTACAGAAAAATTATATAAAGAAGAAAAATATACATACAATATATTTGGCTTAAACGGCGCTTTTTTTACTCAAGCGGCAGAGTTTGGAAAATTGAAGCATATTGTCTCTTATATGAACATGTGGTATCATGGATTCATTAAATTTGTATTTGGAGAAAATCTATGAAAATCGCTGTGATAGACGATGAACAGATGGAATTAAGCTATCTGTCCGAGACAATCAGAGGGTATCTGTCCGAAGCAGGGTATTTGGCAAATCGGGTCGATACCTTTCAATGCGCGGAGGAATTTCTTGAAGTGTGGGAGGCCCATGGATACGACCTGATTCTTATGGATATCTATATGGAGGGGCTGTCCGGTATTGACGCCGCCCGAAGGATTCGCTGTATGGATGAGGAGGTACGGTTGGTTTTCTGTACGGTCAGTAACGGGTTTGCCAGCGAAAGCTATGAAGTGGGCGCACACTATTATCTGCAAAAGCCTGTTTCAAAACAGAGTATTTCGGAGATGTTTAAGAGGCTTAAGCTGGAGGAATATGAATCCGGACGATTTGTAGTCCTGCCGGACGGACAGCATATGGTTTTGCGCAATATTATTTACACAGAATACAGTAATCATATTGTAACGGCCTACAATAAGAAGGGGGAAGATATTCGGACAAGGATTACTCAGACTGAGTTTGAGAGGCTTATCTGTGGATACCCTTATTTTTGGCGCTGTGCTAAGGGGATTGTAGTGAATTTCTATGAGGTGGTGGAGTTTGGCGGCCATTTCTTTGGAATGAGCAATGGGAAAAAGCTGTATATGAGCCGCAGGAGGGAAAAGGAGGTGCAAAACGCTTATAAGGAGTTTTGTTTTGAGCAGATGCGCAGGGAGATTGGGGGATAGTTTTACAGATCCTCCAGATTAATCTCCCGTGCCGTCTCCATATGCGTAAGCGTAATCTCATATACATGCGCCACATCCCCCTTCTCCATAGCCTCCAAAATAGCCAGATGCTCATGCCAGGTATCCGTAAGCCGCCCCTCATGGGCCAGTGAAAGCTCGGCCAGCTTGCGCATACGGTATTTGAAGGTTGCAAAGATAGAAGAAATCTGATGATTCCCAGGATAGTCGATTATCTTGGTATGAAACTGGAAGTCATACTCGCAGAATTCTTCAATCGATCCGCCTGTGTCAATGATTTCCTTTAACATATCCATTATCAGCCGCAGCTCTCTTATGAGCTTCTTTACCGGATGGCCCACGGGCGCGTCCGCAACCTGTTTCGTAATCTGTAAGGTGCAGTAACATTCCAAAGCGGAACGGACCTGGAACGTCTCGTCAATATCCTGTCTTGTAAGCTGATGAAGCATGAAGCCCTTGCTTGGGATGATGTCAATATAACCCTCCTGGGCAAGCCTGTGGACAGCGTCCCGAAACGGCGTTCGGGAGATGCCAAGCTCTTTGGAAAGCTTCGTCTCGGAATAAATCTGATTGTAAACAAATTGTCCCTCCATGATCAGGCTTTGCAGATGTTGGTATGCTTGTTCGTTTAACGGTGTCATGACACAATCCTTTCGTTTCCTGGCGTTTCTTATTTTTATCTAAAAATAGTATATATTCTGTCATATATCCTGTCAACCGCAATATTGTTTAACCTGTGAAAAATATAACGAAATATAATTGATTATATATACATTTTGCACAAAAATAGACCTTTAAAACTGTTGAAAAGGGAGAAAGCAAAATAATTCCGTCAAATCTCTTGACCGGTATACCGGTATGCAGTAAGATGAGTACAACAAATTTAAAACGAGAAAGGAAGTAGTAAAAATGAAGGTAGGATTTATCGGACTTGGTATCATGGGAAGACCAATGGCAAAGAACATGCTGAAGGCAGGAGTAGACTTGATGGTTGCCGATCTGAACAAAGAAGCAGTTGCAGATGTGGTTGCAGCCGGCGCAGTAGAAGCGAGTTATGCAGAGATCGGAGAAAAATGCGAGCGTATCATTATTATGGTTCCAAGCGGCGCCATTACCAAATCCATCCTGTTTGACGAGGGCGGCGTGGCGTCAACCGTGAAGGCAGGAGCCGTAATCTGCGACATGAGCTCAGTGACCCCTGTGGAATCTAAGGAGTGTTACACGGCATTGAAGGAGAAGGGCGTAGGCTTCGTGGACGCGCCGGTTTCCGGAGGAGAGCCGGGGGCAGTTGCAGGGACATTGGCGATTATGGCAGGCGGAGACGAGAAGGATTTTAATGAGATGAAGGAATATTTTGACATCTTAGGCTCATCCGCGCTGTTGATTGGAGAGAGTGGAAGCGGAAGTGTTACCAAGCTTGCCAACCAGGTGATTGTAAACAACACCATAGCAGTCGTATCCGAGGCGTTTGTACTGGCAACAAAGGCAGGGGCAGACCCGCAGAAGGTATACGAGGCAATCCGGGGCGGCCTTGCGGGAAGCGCAGTCCTGGACGCAAAGATTCCGATGATTGTAGAGCGCAACTTTAAGCCGGGCGGCCCAATCCGCATCAATCACAAGGATATCAAGAATGTGGTGAATACCGCCCATTCCATTGACGTACCGATTCCATATACGGCACAGCTCTATGAGATTTTGCAGACCTTGAAGATTCATGGACATATGAACGACGACCACGGCGGAATCGTACAGTATTTCGAGAAGCTGGCCGACGTGGAAGTAAAGAAGTTTGATTAGCAGGGAGGAATGGGACGATGGCAGTCAAAGCAGATGTTTTAAACTCTTACAAGAAGATTGATGAGGAATATATCGACAGCCTGTTGCAGAAGGAAATCGACAGGAACAATAAGAAGATTGTTGTGTTGGACGACGACCCCACGGGAGTGCAGACGGTTCATGACATTTCCGTTTACACCAACTGGGAGAAGGACAGCATCCGGCAGGGCTTTGAGGAGGACAACAATCTGTTCTATGTTTTGACCAACTCCCGCGGCTTCACACAGGAGGAAACCACGAAGGCACACCAGGAGATTGGGGCTGTGGTAGACGAAGTGGCGAAGGAGACGGGGAAGGAATACATTTTCATCAGCAGAAGCGACAGTACGCTACGGGGACATTATCCCCTGGAGACGCAGCTTCTTAAGGGCTGCTATGAGCAGAATACGGGAAAGACCATTGACGGCGAGATTCTCTGTCCGTTTTTCAAAGAAGGCGGACGGTTTACGATTGAGAACGTACACTACGTAAAGTACGGCGACGACCTTGTTCCGGCAAATGAGACGGAATTTGCCAAGGACAAGACATTTGGCTATACTGCGCAAACCATGCCGGAATACGTGGAGGAAAAGACAAAGGGGGAATATAAAGCCGCTGATGTGACCTGCATTTCCCTTGAGGACATCCACAACATGGATATTGACAGGATTGAGGCTCAGTTGATGGAGGTGAAGGATTTCAATAAGATTATTGTAAATGCAATCGATTATGTGGATGTGAAGGTGTTCTGTGTGGCGCTTTACCGCGCTATGGCTAAGGGCAAGGTATTTATGTTCCGTACAGCGGCGGCTATCGTGAAGGTCATGGGCGCCGTGACAGACCAGCCGTTACTAACCAGAGAGCAGATGGTGGTAAAAGAGACGTCAAACGGAGGAATCGTGGTAGTCGGCTCGCACACAGACAAGACAACGAAGCAGGTAGAGTGCTTAAAAGAGCTGTCTGACATTGAATTTATTGAGCTGGATGCGACTCTCGTAAAGGATGAGGCTGCATTTGAGGCAGAGGTAAAGCGGTGCCTTAATAAAGAGGAGGAGTGCATAAAAGCCGGAAAGACAGTCTGCTGTTATACGACGCGGGCATTAATCACGGCGGATACCGGAGACAAGGAGGATGAACTGAGATTGTCCGTCAGGATTTCCGACGCGGTGCAGTCTTTGGTGGGACGGCTCAGCGTTACGCCAAGCTTCGTGATTGCCAAAGGCGGCATTACCTCCAGTGATGTGGGGACGAAAGCTCTTAGGGTAAGGAAAGCAAATGTTCTCGGTCAGATTAAGCCGGGTATTCCGGTTTGGCAGACAGGGGATGAGAGCAAATTCCCTATGACGCCTTATGTCATTTTCCCAGGAAATGTGGGAGAGATTACCACCCTTAAGGAGGCGGCAGAGGTGCTGATGGGAAAGTAGGTGAGAAATCACTTTGGTAAAAATAAACAAAATCAAACATTATATTTGTGCGATTAGCCGAAAACTTTGATAATAAATAGATTAAATTGACATAAACAAACAATAGGAGTACAATATAAACACAAACAAACATTATAAGTTTATAGAAAGGAGGCTGGTTATGTCTCAGTGTGTTGTAATAGCAGACGATTTGACAGGAGCCAATGCCACCGGTGTACTCCTGAAGAAAATGAACTATGAAGCGTACACGGTGATGAATACCGAGCGAATCGAGCTGTCAACGCTGGCGGATTGCGATTGTGTCCTGTATCCCACGGACAGTCGGGGCGTAGAGCCTGACATTGCCTATAACAGAGTGCATAATGTCTGCAATCTGTTGAAGGGAGACGACGTGAAGGTTTATTCCAAGCGGATTGACAGTACCCTTCGGGGGAATCTGGGAAGTGAGACGGACGCTATGCTGGATTGCCTGGGGGAGGATTATGTTGCCATTGCCGCGCCCTGTTTCCCTTCGTCCGGAAGGGTTGTGGTAGGCGGCTACATGTTGGTAAACGGTTTACCCCTTCACAAGACGGATATTGCCATTGACCCTAAGACGCCTGTGAAGATTTCGGAGGCGGCGGTGCTCTTTAACGAGCAGAGCAAGTACCGGGTATCGTCCATTCAGCTAAAGGATTTGATGCATGGGAAGCATTATCTGGCGGACTTGATGAACCAGTGCGTTGCCGGCGGCAGCAGGATTATCGTTCTGGATTGTATCACCCAGGAGGACTTGGATCTGATTGCGGACGCGGTCATCACCAGTAAGCTGCATGTGGTTGCGGTAGATCCTGGGGTATTTACGGCGACTCTGGCGAGGAAGCTGATTACGCCGTCCCAGAAGAAGGAAAAGAGCAAGATTCTTGCCGTGGTGGGAAGTGTGAATCCGAACACAACCGCACAGATGAAAGAGCTTTGGCTGTCCCAGAGAACCCATAATGTGTTCGTGGATACCAAAGAGCTGTTGGAGGGCGATGAAAAGAGGGAAGCGGAGATTGAGAGGGTGGCAGACGATATCCTTGCCGCCTGTGACCGCAACGCCATCTGTACCGTGACAGGAGACGGGATTTATCCGGAGAACCGGATTGATTTTAGGCCCTATATGGAACGGTATCAGTGTTCCCTTGACGATGTGACCGGAAGGATTAACCATGCATTTGCGGAGATTACATACAGAATCTTCAAGGCAGAGCCTACGTTTCGGGGGCTTTACACCAGCGGAGGAGATGTGACGGTTGCCGTGTGCGAAAGATTTAAGACAGCCGGATTATCTCTGAAAGACGAGGTGCTTCCACTTGCCGCATACGGGCAGTTTTTAAAGGGTGAATTCGAGGGCGTCCACATTATCACCAAGGGCGGAAGCCAGGGCGGACGCGACGCCATCAACCAGTGTATCACGTATTTAAAGGAAAAGTTGTACATTTAGTAAGGATGTCAATTATATTTATTTGAGAAAGGAAGAAAAATTATGGGAAAATCACGAATCGCAGTACCAATCGGAGATCCGGCGGGAGTAGGGCCGGAGATTGTAGCAAAATCAGTCGCTTCTAAGGAAGTATTTGACGTGGCGGAGTGTGTGGTTGTGGGAGACAGGACGATCATGGAAAATGCCATCAAGATTACGGGCGCCAATCTTACGGTTCATGTAATCAGCGAGCCAAAGGAGGGGGATTACCGAGAGGGAGTTTTGAACCTGATTGATCTGGCTAATGTTGACATGGCAAATTTTGAGTTTGGACGTGTGAACGGCATGTGCGGAAAGGCGGCTTATGCGTACATTGCAAAGAGCATCGAGCTTGCCAATGCCAGGAAGGTGGACGCCGTAGCTACGACGCCGATTAACAAGGAGTCATTGCGGGCAGGTGAGATTAACTTTATCGGACATACGGAGATTTTCGGCGCTCTGACGGATACAGAAGACCCGCTGACCATGTTTGAAACCAACGGGATGCGTGTATTCTTCCTGACAAGGCATGTGTCTTTGCGTGAAATGCTGGATATGATTACCAAGGATAGGATCAAGGATTATGTGAAGCGGTGCCTTCTTGCCCTTAAAAAGCTTGGCGTATCAGAGGGCACTATGGCTATCGCGGGACTGAATCCCCATAGCGGCGAGCATGGGCTGTTCGGATGGGAGGAGGTCAATGAGATTACGCCAGCAGTAGAGGAATTACAGGCAGAGGGCTACAATGTGGTAGGGCCTGTCGGTGCGGATTCTGTGTTCCATCAGGCGGCAATCGGAAAATACAACAGTGTGTTATCCCTCTATCATGACCAGGGGCACATTGCTACAAAGACGCTTGATTTTGAGAAAACGATTGCCATTACCAACGGTATGCCGATTCTTCGTACATCGGTAGACCATGGGACTGCGTTTGACATTGCAGGAAAGGGAATCGTGAGTGCGGTCAGCATGATTGAAGCTATTTTGCTGGCGGCGAAGTATGCGCCGAATTTTGTGATGAAGCCATAGACGAAGGAATCAGGCAGAGAATGAGACGGTGATGTAAATCACCGTCTATGCCGGAGATATTTGTCTGTGAAAAGATTAAATTTTAGAAAAAGTATTTCAAAAGGAAAGGGGATTCGTTATGGTAAACGGACTGAGTGGGCAGAGAATGTTGATAGGTCTGGCAATCGGTATTGCCGTCCTGATATTCCTGGTTTTAAAGACAAAGGTACAGGCGTTTCTGGCGTTGATTATCTGTACGATTATTGTGGGCGTGGTAGGAGGTATGCCTCTGGTAAATATCACTCTTGAGGATGGGAAGACCTTTGGTATTGTAAATTCCATTACATCGGGATTTGGCGGAACGCTAGGCAGTATCGGTATTATTATCGGCTTTGGCGTTATGATGGGGCAAATCTTTGAGGTGACAGGGGCGGCGAAGCGAATGGCTCATACATTCCTTAAGCTGTTCGGCAAGAAGCGGGAGGAGGAAGCCCTGGCGCTTACAGGTTTTTTGGTATCCATCCCGATTTTCTGTGATTCTGGTTTCGTAGTATTGGCGCCCATTGCTAAGGCTATTTCCAAGGCGACCAAGAAATCCGTCATTGCCCTTGGCGTGTCTTTGGCGGCGGGTCTTGTAATCACCCACTCCCTGGTTCCGCCCACACCTGGCCCCCTTGGTGTGTGCGGTATCTTCGGAGTGGATGTAGGAAAGTTCATTTTGCTTACCATCGTTCTTGCGCTTCCTATGGCGATTGCATGTATCGCTTATGCCAGAATGGTGTTGGCTAAGAAGTATTACCGTATTGTAAACGAGGAAGGCGAGATTATTGAGGCGCCTTACCAGGAGCCGGATTATGAGAACGCATTTTCTATGGATTTGACAGGGATGCCGGGGACTCTTGAATCCTTCATGCCTCTGATTGTGCCAATCGTTTTGATTCTCATTAACACGATTGCTTCAGCCCTGGGAAAGACTTCAGGCTTCATGGAGGTGCTGGTGTTCCTTGGACAGCCGATTGTGGCGGTTGGACTTGGACTTTTGGTGGCAATCTTTACACTGGGAAGGAATCTTGACAGGCAGACTTGTATCTCCGAGATGGAGAAGGGTATGATGTCCGCAGGTATCATCATGCTTGTGACTGGCGGAGGCGGCGCCCTGGGACAGATTATTAAGGATTCCGGACTTGGAACATTTATGGCAGAAGGGCTTGCACAGACAGCGGTTCCGATTATTATTCTTCCGCTGATTATCTCAACGGCAATGCGTTTCATCCAGGGCTCAGGTACGGTAGCCATGACGACGGCGGCAAGTATCTCCGCGCCTATCGTGGTAGCGTCAGGCGCAAGCCCGCTGCTTGGTGCAGTTGCATGTTGTGTTGGTTCTCTGTTCTTCGGATATTTTAACGACAGTTATTTCTGGGTTGTAAACAGGACTCTTGGCGTCAGTGAGGCGAAGGACCAGTTGACAGTCTGGTCAGTTACTTCTACCGTTGCGTGGGCGGTTGGAGTCGTGGAAGTTATTATTTTGAATATATTTATGTAAATTAGGTTATAGGGCTGGCGGAAGATGGTGTAATACTGTTCTCCGCCTGTTTTGTTGGTGGAAAAGCGTTGATGATTTCTGCCGCCGCAGGAGATAATACTTTTGCGGTGGTTTTTTATGCTGGACAAATATGTATAACAAGGTTATGATATTAGAACATACTGGCAGATTTTATATAACGGGTATCTATTTAGTCAGAAACAGGGCGGGAGGTAAAAGCACATGTTTGCGGCAGAGAGACAGGCCATGATTGTGGAAATGATCCGGCAAAACGGGAGTGTCCAGGTGGACGCTCTGGCGCGGGAATTGGGTGTCAGTTCAATGACAATCCGGCGGGATCTTGTGAAGCTTAAGGAGGAGGACAAGATTGAACGCTGCCACGGCGGCGCGGTGGCGAAACATGAGACGGACTATGCGGACAAGCAGATTAGCCATCAGGGCGTGAAGAAAAGGCTGGCAAGGGTGTGCGCCTCCTTGGTATCGGAAGGGGATACGGTGTTTCTGGACGCAGGGACGACCACCTATGAGATTGCGAAGCTGATTAAGGAGGTCAGGGGTATTCTGGTGGTTACGAATGACCTTGAGATCGCACAGCTTTTAAAAAGCAGCGAGGCAGAGCTATTTATCTGCGGGGGCAGTATCCAGAAGTCAACCGGAAGCACGTTTGGCCGTTATGCCACGCAGATGTTGGCAGACTTCAAATTTGACGTGGGGTTTTTTGGGGCGGCGTGCATCAATAAGGAGTTTGAGGTGACTACGCCTACTTATGAGAAGATGTGGCTGAAACGTAATACGCCTATGCAGTGCGAGAGGTCGTATCTGGTGGTAGACCAGTCAAAGTTCGGGAGGCAGGCTATGACGAAGATTAATCATCTGGGGGATTACACGGGGGTTGTGACGGATAAAGAATTTGACGGTAAGGAGAGGGAGAGGCTAAAAGAACAAAACGCGGTGATTATCGGTGTTGGATGAAAGATAGGACAAGCGTTGTTTTCATAATATGGATAGGATGTCAGGATTGGTATGATTATCGCAATAGATGTTTGATATTGCGATAACCGTACCGAGCCTGATGAACGTTTATAGAATCAATATCTGCCTTTCAGGAAAAGGATATTTAATAAGAAATCTCCTGAAGATAAAGTCCCTTTGGGTCACAGGGCGCGCTTGGCGACTGGATTCCGTCAAAGATATCCTCAATATCCTCCTTGGGGCGCACGCCGTGTCCGATATCCAGGAGAGTCCCGACAATCAGGCGGGCCATATTGTGGAGAAAATCATCTGCATAGAGAATAATCTGCATCTCCTGTGCGGCGCTGTAAATTTCAATGTCGTAGAGCTTGCGGACAGTGGACTTGCTTTTCTTTGCGGTAGAGAAGTTCTTGAAATCATGGGTTCCCACCAGCAGCATAGAAGCCTGGCGCATCAACTGCTTGTCCGGAATCTTGAAACAGTGATAGGTGTATTTGCGGTCAAATACGCTAGGAACGTCGTCAACAGTCATGCGGTACATATAGGTCTTGGAAATGGCGTTTAGCTGCGAATGGAAACGCTCAGGCATTTCTTCTACATTTACAATGGCGATATCCATGGGAAGATAACGATTCAGATAATGCTTCATATCCATGATATCCATATCGGAGCCGGTCTTAAAATTGGCAACCTGGCCGTAGGCGTGGACTCCAACCTCTGTACGGCATCCGCAGAAAAGCTCTATCTGCTCCTCACCGGTCATTTTCTTCAAAACCTCAAGAAGCTTGTTGGATATGGTATTGTTGGATTCGTCTTTTCCAAGGCGCGCCCATCCCTGATAACGGCTTCCGTCGTATTCAATGGTGAGTTTAATATTTCTAAGGGAAATCTGTACTTCCTTCACTTTATTGCGTATTCTCATATTCAGAGACCTCATCTTTCTACACGGGTAATTAATTTGTCATAAATCAAACATAGTATAGCAAATCTTGTGTTATAATAAAAGGGTTTATGAAAAAAGAATCAAGATAGGAGAGCCGTGAAATGAGTGCAGAGAGCAGAAAAGTATCAGAATCCATAGTTGAAACCGTCCATATCGTCCGTCCCAACCATCTGAATGCCGTTGGCAGGCTGTTCGGCGGTATTTTGATGCAGTGGATTGACGAGGTCGCTGCCCTGGCGGCGAAACGCCACGCTCATATGAATGTTACCACAGCGTCGGTGGACAACCTTCGATTTCTGAGAGGGGCGTATCAGAATGACGTGATTATTATCATGGGAAAGGTTACCTATGTGGGCCGTACCTCTATGGAGGTGAAGGTGGATACCTATATTGAAGATCTGGAGGGAAGGAGAAGCCATATTAATCAGGCGTTCTTTACTATGGTGGCATTGGACGAGAAGGACAAACCGGCGCCGGTGCCTGGGTTAATCCTTGAAACTGAGGAGGAAAGGGCTGTGTGGGAGGAGGCGCTTCTTCGGCGGCAGATGCGGGAGTATAGGAGGTAGGATTCCTTACAGGAATGTAAGTTTTAATAGAGAAAATGTCACCCAATTCGATGGAAAGACATTTTCTCTTTCTTTATAATAAGACTTGTAATCAAGAAAACATCACATGAAAGGACGGAAATCTTATGGCATTGTTAGAAGTAAAAAACGTAAAGAAAATATATACGACCAGATTTGGCGGAAACCAGGTGGAGGCGCTGCGTGATGTGAATTTCTCCGTCGAGCCGAGAGAATACGTAGCGATTATGGGAGAATCCGGCTCTGGCAAGACGACCCTGTTAAATATCCTGGCAGCCCTTGACAGACCCACAGGAGGCAAGGTCTACCTGAAGGGCAGGGACTTGGGTACAGTGAAGGAAAAAGAGATTGCCGCATTCCGCCGGCAGAATCTTGGGTTCGTGTTTCAGGACTTTAATCTTCTGGATACGTTTTCTCTCAAGGATAATATCTTCCTTCCGCTGGTACTTTCCGGAAAGAAGTACGAGGAGATGGAGACAAAGCTCATGCCAATCGCGCATATGCTCGGTATTGACGAGCTTCTGGAGAAGTATCCATACGAAGTATCCGGAGGGCAGAAGCAGCGGGCGGCGGTTGCCAGGGCGTTAATCACAAAGCCTCAGTTAATCCTGGCGGACGAGCCGACGGGCGCATTGGATTCCAGGGCAGCCGACGGGCTTTTAAACCTTTTTACGGAAATCAATGAGGACGGCCAGACCATCCTTATGGTTACCCACAGCGTCAAGGCTGCAAGCACTGCTAATCGGGTGCTGTTCATCAAGGACGGAGAAGTATTTCACCAGCTATACCGCGGAAATCTGACCAATGAACAGATGTACCAGAAGATTTCTGATACGCTGACAGTACTGGCTACGGGAGGTGAGGGCGTTGAGTAGCTCTATTTATGGAAAACTTGCATTGACGAATCTTAAAAACAACCGAAAGACCTACATCCCCTACATCCTTACGGCAATACTTACGGTGATGATGTACTATATCATGGATGCACTGTCCAGAAATTCCTGCATCAGCCATCCGAGCCTGCACATGATACTGGTTTATGCCAGGGCGGTAATCTTTATCTTTGCAGTAATCTTCCTGTTCTACACCAACAGCTTCCTGATTAAGCGAAGAAAGAAGGAAATTGGCGTCTATAATATCCTTGGCATGGGAAAACGGCATATTGCCAGGATGCTTACTGTTGAGACGATGGTGACGGCAGCAGTCAGCATCGGTGCAGGAATCGTTTTCGGGATTATCTTCAGCAAACTGATGTTTCTGATTCTGCTAAAGATATTGAATTATAATATCAACATGGATTTTGAATTTTCGATGGTTACCTTGATGTACACGCTGGTCTTTTTCCTGGTCATTTTTCTTATGACATTGGTTTATAACCTGTTCCAAATAAAGCTTTCTAATCCGGTAGAGCTGCTTCACGGAGGCAGCCAGGGTGAAAAAGAGCCGAAAACGAAGCGGCTTCTGACCGTATTCGGGGTGGCAAGCCTTGGAATCGGGTATTTTATCGCGGTGACGGTAGACCAGCCTTTAGCGGCAATCAATGCGTTTTTTATTGCAGTCGTCTGCGTTATCCTGGGCACCTACGCGCTTTTTACAGCCGGAAGCGTCGCCCTTCTTAAGGGGCTTCGCAAGAATAAGAAGTTTTATTACCAGACAAAGCATTTCAGCGCGGTTGCGGGGATGATTTACCGGATGAAGCAAAATGCGGTAGGGCTTGCCAATATCTGTATCTTGAGTACCATGGTGCTGGTGATGGTTTCCACCACAATCTCTCTCTATGTGGGAATGGAGGATGTGCTTGAAACCAGATATCCAAGGGAGTTCGAGGCAAAGACGAATGTGTCCACCAAAGAGTCAGACCAGGCGCTTGACAGGATTGTGGAGGAGGAATTGGCAAATGCAGGAGTGAAGCCTAAGTCCATGCTTCGTTATCACGACGGAGGTATGGCGGCGTTAAAGCAGGAAAATGGCTTTGCATTGCAGGAGTTTGGAAATTACGGCGCTGATGACGTTGTGGAAATATGGATGATACCGCTTGAGGATTATAACCAGATGGAAGGAACTAAAGGGAGCCTTGGGCCGGACGAGGCGTATGTATACAGTGTAGGGGAGAACTGGGGAAAGGATACGGTTCAGATTGGCGAGCAGACCTTTCGGGTGGCGAGTGAGCTTGAGAATATGAAGATTGCGCCGAAGGATGAGCAGAGGCTGGTGGACGGCTATTATATCATCGTTTCTGACGCAGGGCAGATTGAGGAGATTCTGAGAAAGACTTACGAAGGCAGCGATATGCAGCCGGATTGGATAGAGCAGATGTCAACCATGGACTACCGTTTGACCTTTGATTTGGAAGGAAATAAAGAAGACTGTCTGAAGGCAATGGAGGCAATGGAGGAGAGAATTGAGGGGGAAGTCTACTGTGGATTTTGCGAGAGCAGAGAGCTTAGCAGGGGAGAATTTTATTTACTCTATGGAGGGCTTTTGTTTATCGGCATTTACCTTGGAAGCCTGTTCCTGATGGCAACGGTGCTGATTATGTATTACAAACAGATTTCCGAAGGGTATGACGACAGGGAACGCTATCAGATTATGCAGAAGGTAGGGATGAGCAAACGGGAGGTCAGACATTCTATCCGAAGCCAGATGTTGATGGTATTCTTCCTGCCCCTTGTGATGGCGGTGCTTCATATTACAGTGGCGTTTGGGGTGATTACAAAGCTGCTGGCGGTACTGAATCTTACGAATGTTCCGTTGTTCCTCATATGCACGGTTGTGACGGTAATTGTGTTTGCATTGTTTTATGGGATTGTATTTTCGTTGACGGCGAGAGAGTATTATAAGATTGTGAATTAGTAAGATATTCGTTGTACAGGCACCCCGGCCATGGTATAATAAAAACAATAAAAGAAGGAGAGGACAGACATGACAAAAGCAGGAGAAAGAGAAGTTGTAAAGGCAGAACACGTAAACGGAGGTGCTGGCTTCATTGTGCGGGAGGCGTTGCTTAGCGCAGAAGAACGGGGAGAGTATTGCAGGATGTTCAGTAAAATCACTTTACCGTCCAACTGTGAGATTGGCCATCACGAGCATCATGGAGAGACGGAGACCTACTATATCTTAAGTGGAACGGGAATGTATGACGACAACGGAAAGGCGATTCCGGCAGAGGCAGGCGACGTATTTTTCTGTAAAGACGGCGACGGGCACGGCATGAAGAATACAGGGACAGAGGATTTGACCTTTGTGGCGTTAATCCTGAAAAAATAGCCCCAAGAGCCTGGCAAATCCCGCCTGAAAAGAGGAGTATCCATTTTTGCAGCAATTTTTTTGAAAATTTTTGAAAAAAATTGTTGCAAAAATTGGGAAAGTTGCTATAATAATAGTCGTGGCTGTAAAAGACAAGGCCATAGGCTGGAATAGCTCAGTCGGTAGAGCACTTCACTCGTAATGAAGGGGTCGTCGGTTCAAGTCCGATTTCCAGCTTTTTGAATAAGATGTCACAGAATTTAAGAGTCTGTGGCATTTTTTGTATACCCAGACCCATACGGATGAAATACGTCGCTAAGGCGGCGCGCGGCGAGTAGGGAAAGTTGAAGCCTCCCTACTCTATTTTTTTCTATCTATTCAGTTGACAGGCGTTAATCATGAAAAGTTTCCCATAGTTTATATCAGCAAAAAATATCATGAAAATCATGAAAATATCAAAAAGATATAATTGACGAATTTTAGATAATGTGAGAAAATATAAACAAGTATGGTGTTAAAGTTATAACAAGCCTTACGACAGAAAAATCATACATAGTTGAAAGGAGTTTTAAAATGATTTATTCACA
>CAJUBG010000042.1:6713-32003 GCA_910584575.1 uncultured Dorea sp. | reverse complement strand
TAGACCTCATGGCTGAAAAGAAACGGTGACGCAATCTCTCCCATAATGGTTACCTGGTTGTTTTCAATAATCTTATCTGACATAATTCTACAATCTCCCTTCCTCCGAATCGTATTTTGAGTTGTCAAGCATTCCCGCCCATTATCGCGGGGTCAATACCTATTCTATGACGCTCATTTCTATTTTAGAACCAAAATACTTGTAAATTTTTAAAAATATGGTAAACTAACGTGTGAGTTTTAGTTGCGCATAGAAAAGGATGATGATAATAATATGAAAACAAAACGTGAAGATGTGAGAAATATTGCGATTATCGCACATGTAGACCATGGTAAGACAACCCTGGTGGATGAACTGTTAAAACAAAGCGGAGTGTTCCGTGAGAATCAGGCTGTTGAGGAGAGGGTGATGGACTCCAACGATATCGAACGGGAACGTGGAATCACTATTCTGTCCAAGAATACAGCCGTCTATTATAAGGGAACCAAGATTAATATTATCGATACGCCGGGACATGCGGATTTCGGCGGCGAGGTAGAGCGTGTTCTCAAGATGGTAAACGGAGTGATTCTGGTGGTGGACGCTTTCGAGGGCGCTATGCCCCAGACGAAATTTGTCCTGAGAAAAGCCCTTGAGTTAAGTCTTCCTGTTATTGTATGTATCAACAAGATTGACCGTCCGGAGGCGCGCCCTGACGAGGTTATCGACGAGGTGCTTGAGCTGTTCATGGATTTGGACGCCTCCGACGAGCAGTTGGACTGCCCCTTCGTGTATGCCTCCGCCAAGTCAGGCGTTGCGGTCTTAGACCTCACAGACGAGGAACGGGACATGATGCCTCTGTTCGAGACGATTCTTGACTATATTCCGGCGCCGGAGGGAGACCCCGACGCAGACACCCAGGTGCTGATCAGCACCATTGATTATAATGAATATGTCGGCAGGATTGGAATCGGCAAAGTTGATAACGGTACAATTAAGGTAGGAATGGACGCAGTAGTGGTGAACGAGCACAATCCCGACCGCCAAGAGAAGGTCCGCATCAGCAAGTTATACGAATTCGACGGATTGAATAAGGTGGATGTGAAGGAGGCTTCCATCGGCTCTATTGTAGCCATCTCCGGAATCGCGGATATCTCCATCGGCGACACCATCTGTTCTTTGGAGAATCCAACGGCAATCCCCTTCCAGAAGATCTCCGAGCCTACGATTGCCATGCAGTTTATCGTCAACGACAGCCCCTTTGCGGGATTGGAGGGAAAATACGTCACCTCCCGCCACTTACGTGACCGTCTGTTCCGTGAGTTAAATACGGACGTAAGCCTCAGGGTGGAGGAATCCGAGAGTACGGACAGCTTCAAGGTATCCGGACGGGGAGAGCTGCATCTGTCTGTATTGATTGAGAATATGCGTCGGGAAGGGTATGAATTTGCAGTCAGCAAGGCAGAGGTGCTCTATAAAAAAGACGAAAACGGCAAACTTCTTGAACCTATGGAGACTGCCTTTATTGATGTTCCCGATGAATTTACCGGAACCGTCATTGAGAAATTAAGCCAGCGCAAGGGCGAGCTTCAGAACATGGGAACCTCCAACGGCGGTTACACCAGGCTTGAATTCCTGATTCCTGCCCGCGGCCTGATTGGATACCGCGGGGAATTCCTGACCGACACCAAGGGGAACGGAATCATGAATACCGCCTTTGAAGGGTATGCGCCCTACAAGGGCGACATCCAGTATCGGAAAAGCGGGTCGCTGATCGCATTTGAGACAGGAGAGTCGGTCACTTATGGATTATTCGGCGCCCAGGAACGGGGAATCCTCTTTATTGGGCCAGGGGAAAAGGTATACTCCGGCATGGTAATCGGCCAGAATGCAAAAACGGATGATATTGAAGTCAATATCTGCAAGACCAAGCATCTGACTAACACCCGTTCCTCCAGCGCCGACGAAGCCCTCCGCCTGACCCCGCCCAAAATCTTGAGCTTAGAGGAGGCTCTTGACTTTATCGACACCGACGAATTACTTGAGGTCACTCCCAAGTCCTTAAGAATCCGCAAGAAGCTTCTGGACCCTAAGATGAGGAAACGAGGAAACCGAGCATGACATTTTTATTTCTTTTAGAAGGCTTAAGAACTCCCTTCTTAAATCAACTGATGCAAATCATTACCTATTTCGGACAAGAGCTGATTGTCATAGCGGTTATCTGCGCATTTTACTGGTGCGCGGATAAACGCTTTGCTTATCTTCTGGGCTTCACTTATTTTACAGCCGGACTTTGCGTGCAGGCATTAAAGATTACCTTCCGTATCCCCCGCCCCTGGATCCTTGACCCAACCTTCAGCCCCGTAGAGAGCGCCCTTGAAGGCGCCACCGGTTATTCGTTCCCAAGCGGACATACCCAGAGCGCCACCTGCCTTTTCTTTCCTTTGTCCCTCTATACCTCCAGGATCTGGGCGAAAATTTTATGTGTGTCTGCCTTTCTGCTCATTGGATTTTCAAGGATGTATCTGGGGTGCCACACGCCCAAGGATGTCCTTACGTCTATGGGGCTTTCCCTTATAGTTGCCTCTGTCATCTGGCGGTTTCAGGAGGTCCTTCTGGATGACAGCCGGCATCTGAAGCTGATTGCAGCCATACTGGTGTGCCTGTCCCTGGCAACCGCCGCCTATTCCCTTCTGCTTCTTAATAGCGGCGTTATTGAGACAAAATATGCCATGGACTGCTGTAAGGCCGCCGGCGCAGGACTGGGCTTTTCTATCGGCTGGTATATTGAACGGACAAGGTTGAATTTCGACACACGGACAGGCAGAATCGGGACACAAATCCTGAAACTCCTGATAGGGCTTGTCCTGGCTCTCTTAATCAAAGAAGGGTTTTCCCTGATATTCGGAAGTTCCATCTTGGCAAAAATGACGGAATACTTTATACTTGTGTTATGGGTGATTGTTATTTACCCCTGTTTATTCCAAAAAGCGCTCAACCGGAATTAGAAAGGAGTCCCATATGCAGCAGATTATAGCCCGCTTTTTAAAGAAAGTGACCGAGGTTCTGGAATTTGTTATTTCTATTATATTGGCAGTCGGAATCGTCCTGCTCTGCTTCCGTATGATCGGGGCCATGAGCAACATTCCCAATCTGGAGGTATGGCCTAATTACGATGATTTGCTTGAGACATGTTTTAACCTGATTATCGGCGTCGAGCTAATCCGCATGATGTATTACCATACGCCGGATACGGTATTCGAGGTTCTGCTTTTTGCCATTGCCCGCCAGATTATCACCGACCACTCCTCTATCTGGGGAAGTTTAGTCGGCGTCACCGCCATTGCGGTCTTATTCGCCACGCGTAAATATCTTTTCTGCGAATTTGACATCTCGGATGCAATCATCTTTCGGGCAAGCGCAAAGGTCAAATCCATCAACAGCCTGCTAAGCCTTGATATTCCCCATGAGCCAGGCGAGACGCTCATGGACGTGGTAAACCGCCAACTGGCAGAAAATGAGCAGGTTGCACGTATCGGCGCATGCGTCTACTTCCACGACTGCGGACTCCGAGTTGCCAAACTTCACAATGAAAAAATTTCGAGAATTGAGGTAATTCGTTCTATACATTAGTAATCAAACGTGATATACTACATATATCAGATAGATTACCAGTCGGACTAATAATTATCAGACTAATCTTTTTGAAATGCAATCGAAAAGGAGTTGGGCAGTATGAAGTTTATCATTATTGGAAAGAACATCGAGGTAACAGAGGGCTTGAGGGAGGCCGTAGAGAACAAGTTAGGCAAATTAGAGAGGTATTTCACCTCCGACACGGAGATTCACGTGACATTGAGCGTACAGAAAGGGCGTCAGAAGATTGAGGTGACGATTCCTGTCAAGGGCGACATCATCCGTTCGGAACAGGAAAGCAACGATATGTATGTCTCCATTGATCTTGTAGAGGAAGTAATCGAACGCCAGCTTAGAAAATATAAGAACAAGCTGATTGCCAGACACCAGGAGGGCGGTAATTTCAAGCATGAGTTCTACGAAGGGGATGAAGCCTCAGAGGATGATAACGAGATTAAGATCGTCCGCACCAAGAGATTCGGCTTCAAGCCTATGTATCCGGAGGATGCCTGCGTACAGATGGAGCTTTTGGGACATGACTTCTATGTATTCTGCAACGCGGAGACTGACGAGGTCAATGTTGTATACCGCAGGAAGAACGGCTCGTTCGGACTGATTGAGCCGGAATTTTCATAAGTGTATGCCAGGAGATGCCGCATTGCTGCGGCATCTTTTTTGCCTTTAGATATTATACTATCTGCATTTTCCCGTCAATCTCTGCCAGATAACAAAAATCCCCCTCCTCAAGCACAGCCTGTCCGTTCGTTCCCTCCGTAATCTCTGCCTTTACTGCGTCCGCCTCTTTCTGAGGAGTCAAAACCACCATTTCCACCTTATCTGTATAGACCGTATCCAAAACAGTAATCCCCCGCTGTCCCAGGATATACTGAATCTTCCCCAGGCCCGTATAATCCGTCGCAATATGAAGCTTAAGACCTGGGAGCTTGCTTATGACCACCGACGCGGCAAGCCCCGCCTTCGCCGCAGCCCCGTATGCCCGAACCAATCCTCCGGTTCCTAAAAGCGTGCCTCCGAAATACCTGGTCACTATGATTAGAGTGTTGCTAAGCCCTTCCCCAGTCAGAACCTCCAGAATCGGCTTCCCCGCCGTCCCGTTCGGCTCTCCGTCGTCGCTGAACCGCTTAAGCTCTCCCCTCTCTCCGATTACATATGCAAAACAATTGTGCCTGGCATCCCAATACTTTTTACGGGCTGCTTCGAGCAACTCCAATACCTCCTCCTCCGACGCTACTGGCGCTACGTTTGCAATAAATCTTGACTTCTTTTCAGTAATTTCTCCTTCTCCGCCTCTATATACAGTCTTATATTCCGGTAACATTCTTCCTCATCCTTTCCATACTGTTACATTCTTATATACTACTATAACGAATTTCTTAAGATTTTCCTACTGAAATATGAAGTTTTCATTTTTTTCTTTATTTCGCCAGATTTGTTTGTTATAATAACGTGGTATAAAGGAGGCTTAACATATGAACTATGGTAAGAAAAAAGCTTCACAAAAGCAAAAAAAGATAACGTCCAAGTCCACTATGCAGGGGAAGCGGATTGGTGTACGGCTTTTTAAAGCATTTCTTCTCTGCCTGATTGTGGTGGCAGTCGCCGGAGTCGCCGGAGTCGGCGTATTTGCCAAGAAGATTATTGACAACAGCCCTGAGATTACCCCCGACGACGTCAAGCCTAAGGGGTTCACCTCCATTGTGCTTGCAGACGACGGTACGACTGAGACTGCGCGTTTCGTAAAATCCGGCGCTAACCGTACCTCAAAGCCCATAAGCGAGATTCCTGAAAACCTCCAGCACGCCTTTGTTGCAGTCGAGGACGAGCGTTTTTATGACCACAATGGAATCGACCTTCAGGGAATTATCCGTGCCGGAGTGATCGGACTCACCTCCGGAGACTTCTCCCAGGGCGCCAGTACGCTGACACAGCAGTTGATTAAGAACAACGTCTTTCCGGATTTCGTGAATGAGGACACCTTCTACGACAGGCTTGAGCGTAAGCTTCAGGAACAGTTCCTTGCAGTCCAGATCGAAAAGCAGATGGATAAGGATGCCATCATGGAGAGCTATCTGAATACCATCAATCTGGGGCAGAATTGTCTGGGTGTACAAGCTGCCGCCAAGCGGTATTTCGGCAAAGAGGTGAACGACCTGACCCTGTCCGAATGTGCCGTCATCGCCGGCATTACACAGAGTCCTTCAAGGCTGAATCCCATCACCAATCCGGAGGAGAACGCCAAACGAAGGAAAAAGGTTCTGGACGATATGTTAGAGCAGGGATATATTGACCAGGCTGCCCATGACGAAGCCATGGCGGATGACGTCTATGCCAGAATACAGACCGTCAACAGCGTTACCAACGACAACAGCCCTTACAGCTATTTTGTGGATGCCCTTGTCTTACAGGTAATTGACGATCTGATGGGACAGCTCGGATATACCGAGACACAGGCTTACAATGCGGTATACAGCGGAGGCTTGAGCATTTACTCCACCCAAAGCCTGATGATGCAGCAGATCTGCGACGAGGAGGCCAATAATGACGCCAACTATCCGAACCTTAAGGAGTATGGTCTGGACTGCGCCATCACCGTGACCCGTGCCGACGGAACCGTGGAGAATTACAGCTCAGGACACATTAAGCAGTATGTAAAGAATACACGGGGAGACCCGCAGGGCCTTGTCTACTCCAGCGAGGAGGCGGCACGCGCCATGGTTGAAGAATGGAAATCAACCATTGCCAGGGAAGGGGACACCTATGATGAGAATATCAATATCACGCCGCAGCCCCAGGCTTCCATAACCATTATTGACCAGAATACAGGCCAAATTAAGGCAATGGTGGGCGGACGCGGCGCGAAGGCAACCAGCCTTGGATTGAACCGAGCTTACCAGGGGTCAAAGAGACAGCCTGGCTCATGCTTCAAGATTCTTGCCGCCTACGGTCCTGGTATGGATTCCTGCGGGAAGACCCTTGCCACTGTCATTAAGGACGAGCCCTACACCTTGAGGAACGGAAAGGTCTTAAGGAATGCCAACGGACGTTACGGCGGGGACACCACCATCCGCAAAGCGATTACCTGGTCCAACAACGTGTGTGCGGTTAAGTTAAGCGATGAGATTACACAGCAGTTAGGTTTTGAATACTGCGAGAAGTTTGGTATCTCTACTCTGGTTAAGAGCAAGACGACAGAAGCCGGCGTGTTCAGCGACCTGGACAACCAGACCCTTGCACTCGGAGGCTTGACAGACGGCGTCTACAATTACGAGATCTGCTCCGCTTACGCGTCAATCGCTAACGGTGGTGTTTATAACTCACCTACCTTATACACTAAGATATTGGACCATGACGGCAACGTGCTGTTAGAGGGAACCGGCGAGACCCGTACCGTAATCAAGGACAGTACAGCGGCCCTTCTTACCAGCGCCATGCAGGATGTAGTGAACAGCGGTACAGGCTCACGGGCACAGCTTCCCAACATGCCGGTTGCAGGCAAGACGGGTACTACAAGCGACAACAAGGATATCTGGTTCTGTGCATTTACACCATACTATACCTGTGCTGTCTGGAGTGGATATGACGATAACAAGGAATTGAACAATACGGTATTCCACTTGCAGCTCTGGAAAAGCATTATGAGCAGGATTCATGCACCCCTGGAGAGAAAGGAATTCACCATGCCTCCATCGGTAGAACAGAAGACTGTGTGCTCAATCAGCGGTATGCTTGCCATACCCGGAAGCTGTCCGGGAATTACTGAATATTTTGCTACGGACATCCTTCCCACGGAACGCTGTACCGGACATGGATACAGTTATGACGAGAGCGAGGAGGGCGAGGAGGAAGGCGGGGAAGACACATCAGAGCCTGGTACATCAATGTTCCCGGATATGGTGAATCCGGATACACCGTCAGATACGACGCAGACACCGGATCCGCCGGTGACCATAGATCCTCCAATCGATGAACCCACAGTACCGGATACGTCTGAATGACAGAAAAGAGTTTGATACAATAAAAATACAAGATATGGCAGAATCTGATTTTCAGAAAATGCCATATCTTGTATTTTTTTAATTTAATAAAATGTTTACAGGATTAACTTTGCCGCGCCGCAGATTCCTGCGTCATTTCCCAACTCTGCCAGGACAAACTTCGTCTCTTTGTTGGCAAAAAAGGCTTTCTCCATGAAATACTTCTCAATATATCCAAGGAGGATATCTCCCGCCTTGGACACACCGCCCCCAATAACAATCACAGCCGGGTCTGTCACCGCCGCAAGGTTCGCCATGGCATGCCCCAGATAAGAGCCGAATTCCTCCACAATCTCCTCAGACAGCTTATCCCCTTCTTTCAGCGCATCGAACACCGCTTTTGCGTCTACCTTCTCTACGCTTCGAAGGGCGGAAGGCGCATCATCTTTTTCAAGCCGTTTCTTCGCAAGGCGGGCAATTCCCGTTGCCGACGCATACTGCTCTAAGCAGCCCTGCTTCCCGCACCCGCAGCTATCCGTCTCCTCATAGTTCACACAGAGATGTCCAATCTCACCGCCTGCGCCGTGGGCGCCTATCAACGGCTGACCGTTCACGATCACACCGCCTCCCACACCGGTTCCAAGGGTTACCATAATCATATTCTTGTTGCCTTTGCCCGCGCCTAACCACATCTCTCCAAGAGCCGCCATATTGGCGTCATTGCCTGCCGCTACCTTCATGCTGGTCAATTCTTCCATCTCTTTGCTCACTTCTTTATAACCCCATCCCAGGTTCGCCGTATTCTGCACGACTCCCTCCTCGTCAACGGGCGCCGGAATTCCGATTCCGATTCCTGTCATCTGGGATATGGTAAGCTCTTTTTCCTCCATCTTTTTTTTCAAGGCTTCTGCAATATCTGGAAGGACGGCTTCCCCTCCATTCTCGGTACGGGTCTTTATCTCCCACTTATCCAACAACTCTCCGTCTGTCTGAAAGAGTCCCATCTTAACCGTAGTCCCCCCAATATCAACGCCAAAACAATACTTCATTCTCATTAACCTCTCTTTCTATTTTTTCGTTAGATTCTGCTGTACACGCTTATACAATTCCTGCGCTGCATTATAGCCCATCTTCTTCTGCCTGTAATTAATTGCCGCCGTCTCTACAATGATTGCCAGATTCCGTCCCGGACGGATGGGAAGCTGATGGCACACGATCTTATTACCCAGAAACTCCGTGTACTCCTCCTCCATACCGAGCCTGTCATACTTCTTCTCCTTGTCCCAGTCCTCCAATGTAATAACCAAATCAATGTTCTGCGTCTCCCGCACACTCTGGACACCGTAAAGGGTCTTGACATCCACAATGCCTATTCCCCTCAATTCGATAAAATGTCTCGTAATATCCGGCGCTGTTCCTACAAGCGTCGCGTCGCTGACCTTGCGAATCTCCACCACATCATCGCTGACCAGACGGTGTCCCCTCTTGATTAACTCCAGGGCAGCCTCGCTCTTTCCAATTCCACTCTCACCCATAATCAAAACTCCAACGCCATAGACATCCACCAGGACTCCATGGATAGAGATGCAGGGCGCCAGCTCAACATTCAGCCACCGGATAATCTCAGCCGTAAACTGGGCGGTCTTCTTCTCTGTATTAAAGACCGGAATATTCGCCGCCTCCGCCATCTCAAGCAGCATCTCCTCCGGTTTCAGACTCCTTGAGAAAACGATACACGGAATCGGATAGGACAATAACTGCGTGTAAATCTCCCGCTTATGCTCCTCATCCATCTTTTCCAGAAATGTATACTCCACATATCCGATCAGTTGTACCCGATCAGAATCAAAATGTTCAAAATATCCTGTAAGCTGCAGCGCCGGACGGTTAATGTCCGGAATCTCGATGGTCTTATCCCCGATATCCACATTGGGAGTAAGATTCTTAAGATCCATCTTCTCCACAACCTTTTTTAACTCAACTCTACCTGCCATATTCTTCTCCTTTCCTTGTTAAGATTATATCACATCAATGAAAAAAGTCATAGACATCATGTGCAGATTTTTCATTCATTGACGGAAGCTCCTTCAACTGCTCTACCGTAGCATTCCTTATGGCGTCAATATTCTCGAAATGGCGCATCAAATCCTTACGCCTCGCGGGACCTACCCCCGGAATATCATCCAAAATAGAATGTACCTGGTTCTTTCCCCGTAGCTGCCGGTGAAAGGTAATGGCAAATCTATGGGCTTCATCCTGAATCCTGGTAATCAGCCGGAAGCTCTCGGAATTCTTATCAATGTCTATTTCTTCATTCTGATAGTACAAGCCCCTGGTACGATGATTGTCGTCCTTTACCATGCCGCATACAGGGATGTCCAGTTGAAGCTTCTCAAGCACCTTAAGAGCCACATTCACCTGCCCCTTTCCCCCGTCCATGAGAAGCAGATCCGGAAATGCGGTAAATCCCCCCATATCCCTGCCTTCCTCCTGCTCACGCATCCCATGCTCGAAGCGGCGGGTCAGCACCTCCTCCATACTGGCGTAGTCATCCGCCCCCTGAACTCCCTTAATCTTAAACTTACGGTAGTCATTGCGCTTCGGCTTCCCTCTCTCATAGACCACCATAGAGCCCACTGAAGCAAAACCGCTGGTGTTGGATATATCAAACGCCTCCATCCGCACAATCCCCCGAAGCCCTAACATCTTTTCAAGCTCTTTTACCGCGCCAATAGTCCTGCCCTCCTCACGCTTTAGCCGTTCCTTGTCTGTGCTTAGTACCAGCGCAGCATTTTTCCTCGCCAGCTCTACCAGCTTCTCCTTTGTCCCCTTCTTGGGAATCCGCAAATGTACCCTGTGTCCCCGCCTTTTGGTAAGCCACTCCTCAATAACCTGCATATCCTCCACCGCCTCCGGCAGCATCAGCTCTGCAGGAATATAAGGCGTTCCCGCATAAAACTGTTTGATAAAACTGGACAGAATCTCGCTCTCCTTCTCACCTTTTACAATCTTAAGATAAAAGTGATCCCTTCCAATGAGCCGTCCGCCCCGAATGAAGAATACCTGGACAACCGCATCCTCCTCCTCGACTGCTGCCGCAAGGATGTCCCTGTCATCTCCCGCCGTATCCGTGATCTTCTGCTTCTGGGCAATCTTCCGGACACTGGTAAGCAGCTCGCGGTACTCGATGGCCTTCTCAAATTCCATGGCCTCCGACGCCTCCTGCATCTTCCTTTCCAGCTCTTTTAAGATTACATCATAATTTCCATTCAAAAAATGAACCACCTCATGAATGGACTCTCGGTAATCCTCCTTTGAAATATATCCCTGACAGGGCGCCTTGCACTGATGGATATGGTAGTTCAGGCATGGCCTCTCCTTTCCGATATCCTTAGGCAGCCTCCTGTTGCAGCTTCGGATGTGGTAAAGCTTGCGAATCAGCTCTATGGTGTCCTTCACAGCCCCCGCGCTGGTGTAAGGGCCAAAATATCTGGCCTTGTCCTTCACCATCTGCCTTGCCAGCATCACCCTGGGAAACGGTTCGTCCACCGTCACCTTGATAAAGGGATAGCTCTTATCATCCATCAGCATGGTGTTGTACTTGGGGCGGTGCTCTTTGATAAGATTGCACTCCAGCACCAACGCCTCCAGCTCGGAATCCGTGACGATATACTCGAAACGGACAATATGGGTCACCATCTGTTCAATCTTGGCGCCCTTATTGCGGCTGCTCTGAAAATACTGGCGGACACGGTTTTTCAAACTAATCGCCTTTCCCACATAGATGATTTCATCCTTCTCGTCATGCATAATATACACGCCAGGCTTGCCTGGCAGCTTCTTTAATTCTTCTTGAATATCAAACATAAGGACTCCTTATTTCAATAAAAGTTTTTCACGCATAAAAGCCCGGAATGATAAGATTCCGGGACTTTTCTATTAGGTTTTATCGATTTATACCGGATTCATGGCAATCCGTTCTTCTGTCTTTTCTTTCTTTTCCTCCGGATCGATTCCTTCTACTTCGTGGAAAATCTCCATGAATTCCTTTCCGGTGATGGTTTCCTTCTCAATCAAGAACGCGGCAATCTTATCCAATGCCTTCCTGTGCCCCGAAAGCAGTTTCTTAGCCGCCTCATAGGAATCCCTAAGAAGCTTCATCACTTCCTTGTCAATCTCAGAAGCCGTCTTCTGTCCACAGTTGGAAACTGCCCTTCCGTCCAGATAGCGGTTCTGAATGGATTCCAGGCCAATCAGCCCAAACTTCTCGCTCATACCATACTGAGTCACCATTGCACGCGCCACTTTGGTAGCTTTCTCAATGTCATTGGAGGCGCCTGTAGTCACGGTGTCAAACACAATCTCCTCCGCAGCCCGCCCTGCCAATAAGCCTACCAGCATTGCGTCTAACTCCTTCTTGGTATTCAAAAACTTTTCTTCCTCCGGAGTCTGCATCACATATCCCAAAGCGCCCATGGTCCGCGGCACAATGGTAATCTTCTGCACCGGCTCTGCATCCTTCTGCAATGCGCTCACCAGTGCGTGGCCCACCTCATGATAGGAGACAATCCGTCTCTCCTCCTGGCTCATGATGCGGTCCTTCTTCTCTTTTCCTACTAATACGACCTCCACAGCCTCAAACAAATCCGCCTGTGATACGGCAGTCCTTCCGTTCTTCACGGCATTGATTGCCGCCTCGTTAATCATGTTGGCAAGGTCAGACCCTACGGCGCCGCTTGTTGCCAGAGCAATGGCCTCCAAATCCACCGTCTCGTCCATACGCACGTCCTTTGAATGTACCTTAAGGACGTCCACCCTGCCCTTAAGGTCAGGCTTCTCCACGATAATACGCCGGTCAAAACGCCCCGGACGAAGAAGGGCCGGATCCAAAATCTCCGGTCTGTTGGTTGCTGCCAAGAGCACAAGCCCCTTGTTGCTCTCAAAACCATCCATCTCCGCAAGAAGCTGGTTTAAGGTCTGCTCACGCTCGTCGTTGCTGTTCAACTGATTGTCACGGCTCTTTCCGATAGCGTCAATCTCGTCTATGAAAATAATACAGGGCGCCATCTGCTGCGCCTGCTTGAACAGGTCGCGGACTCTGGAAGCGCCTACGCCCACATACATCTCCACAAAGGCAGAACCACTCAGAGAAAAGAAGGGTACCTTCGCCTCTCCGGCAACCGCCTTGGCAAGCAGAGTCTTACCGGTTCCCGGAGGCCCCACCAGAAGCGCGCCCTTGGGGAGCTTCGCGCCCACACTGGTATATTTCCCCGGATTATGCAGGAAATCCACCACCTCCTGCAAGGACTCCTTGGCTTCATCCTGCCCCGCCACATCCTTGAAGGTAACGCCGGTCTGCTTCTCCACATACATCTTGGCGTTGCTCTTGCCGATTCCCATCATTCCGCCGCCTTTTGCCATCTTTCGGGTCATCCAGACGAAAACGCCTACCAGCACCGCAATCGGCAAAAGTGTCAGTAACGTCTGGGCCACAACGGCAGACGTGGTATCCGGAATCTGCTGGCTGAACTTCACTCCGGCCTTGTCAAGACGCTCTGGAAGCGACTCGTCTCGAACCACTCCGGTGTAATACTCCTTTGCTATCTTCTGGCCTTTCTCTTTCTTCTCTGTAATCACGATTCGGGTGCTGTGGATGACAACTTCCTCCACCTTCTTATCGTCTACCATCTCAAGGAACTCATCATAGCTGATCTCGTTATCATCTCCCATTCCCTGAAACTGGAACAATGCCATAACCATGACCGACGTAACCAGCGTCACCAATATGATAAACGATAAGCCCTGCTTATTGTTTCTATTATTCTGATTCCTGTTATTCTGGTTGTTATTATTCTGGTTGTCCATCTTCTTCCTCCTGTACTACCCTTACATTATACGGACAGCCTGACCGGAAATCAATACAAACATTGTCCGTGACTGATTTTTTAATGGTTTTTATGGAATTTTTACAATTAAATTGTTTTTCATATTAAATTATGTTAATATCAAATCAGTTGTGAACATTGGAAATAATATATTTACCTGGGTAGCCGGAGGACGTGCTCTCACCCAATCCGAGGTCCTGACGGAAGGGGTGATTATTATGAGTACATACGAAGAATTTATGATTCTGCTGACTTTTATGTTAGTGATAGTAGGAATTCTCAATTTGAAAAATAAGAAATAGCCGTCCTGCTCTCTGTAAAGTAGACGGCTATCTCCATATAGTTTTGTTGTAAATCTTCGCCGGGACGGGTGAGAACCAGTCACCTTCCGGCTATCCTGTTAAGTATATTATAACCATATTTAATAAATATGTCAAATATTAAGTAAGGGGAATCATCTATGAAAATCGGATTTGACAATGAAAAGTATCTAAGGACACAGTCTGCCCACATACGGGAACGCATTGAGCAGTTCGGCCAGAAGCTCTATCTGGAATTCGGCGGCAAACTATTCGACGATTATCACGCCTCGCGGGTTCTTCCGGGCTTTCAGCCGGACAGCAAGTTAAGGATGTTAAAGCAGCTTTCCGACCAGGCGGAGATTATCATCGCCATCAGCGCCGAGGATATCGAGAAAAACAAGGTCAGGGGCGATTTAGGCATCACCTATGACTCCGACGTGCTCAGATTGATGAACGCATATCAGGAGCAGGGGCTCTACGTGGGAAGCGTCGTAATCACCAAATACAGCGGCCAGGAAAGCGCAAGCCTGTTCAAAAGCCGTCTGGAAAAGCTCGGAATCAAGGTGTACAGGCACTATGTTATTCCTGGCTATCCCTCCAACGTACCCTTTATCGTCAGCGACGAGGGCTACGGCAAGAATGATTACATCGAGACCTCCAGACCTCTTGCCGTCGTGACCGCCCCTGGTCCCGGAAGCGGCAAGATGGCTGTCTGCCTGTCACAGCTCTATCAGGAGCATCGACGCGGTATCTCCGCAGGCTACGCCAAGTTTGAGACATTCCCTGTCTGGAATATTCCGCTTAAGCATCCGGTAAATCTTGCTTACGAGGCCGCCACGGCAGATTTAAACGACGTAAACATGATTGACCCCTTCCATCTGGAGGCTTACGGAGAGACTACGGTAAACTACAACCGTGATGTGGAGATATTCCCTGTGCTGAACGCCATGTTCCAGCGCATTTACGGGGAAAGCCCCTACAAATCTCCCACCGACATGGGGGTAAATATGGCCGGAAACTGCATCTGCGATGACGAGGCATGCAGGGAGGCTTCCCGCCAGGAGATTATCCGGAGATATTACGACTCGTTAAAGCGGCTGCTTTTCGGAACCTGCTCAGACTCCGAGGTAATGAAAATCGAGATGCTGATGAACCAGGCAGGAATCAACGTCCATGACCGTCCGGTTGTAGACGCGGCCATGGCACGGGCAAAGGAGACGCAAGGCCCTGCCGCCGCTTTGCAGCTTCACGACGGACGGATCATTACAGGTAAGACCTCCAACCTTTTGGGAGCCTCCGCCGCCCTGCTTTTGAACGCGCTGAAAGAGCTGGCAGGGCTTGAGCACGAGCGACACGTCATTTCCCCAGAGGCAATCGAGCCGATCCAGAAGCTCAAGACACTGTACCAAGGCAGCAAAAATCCAAGGCTTCACACAGACGAGGTCCTGATTGCGCTCTCGGTCAGCGCCGCGACAGACCCGTCGGCCAAGCTTGCCTTAGAACAGCTTCCCAAGCTAAGAGGCTGTCAGGTTCATACCTCCGTCATGGTAAGCTCGGTTGACATGAAGCAGTTTAAAAAATTATCCATCCAGGCCACCTTTGAGGCAAAGTACGAAAAAAACTCTGTATTTTTCGGCGGCAAAGGTATATAATGCAACTTGGAGGTGGATGCTATGGCAGTAAAATATGTATTTGTAACTGGCGGTGTTGTTTCGGGACTTGGGAAAGGGATTACAGCCGCATCCCTGGGAAGGCTTTTAAAGGCCCGCGGTTATACGGTAACCATGCAGAAGTTCGATCCTTATATTAATATTGACCCAGGCACCATGAATCCGGTTCAGCACGGCGAGGTGTTCGTTACCGACGACGGCGCGGAGACGGATTTAGACCTGGGGCATTATGAGCGCTTCATTGACGAGAGCCTGAGTAAGAATTCCAACGTTACCACCGGTAAAATCTACTGGTCGGTTCTTCAAAAGGAACGGAGGGGCGATTTCGGCGGAGGAACGGTACAGGTTATCCCTCATATCACCAATGAAATTAAGAATCGCTTCTACCGCAACCCATCCGCAGAACACACGGAGATTGCCATTATCGAGGTTGGAGGAACGGTAGGAGATATCGAGAGCCAGCCCTTCCTGGAGGCCATCCGCCAGTTCCAGCATGAGAAAGGCCACGAGAATGTAATCCTGATCCATGTGACCTTAATCCCCTATCTGCGGGCATCCCAGGAGATGAAGACCAAGCCCACCCAGGCAAGCGTCAAGGACCTTCAGGGAATGGGAATCTGGCCGGACATTTTAGTATGCCGTTCTGAACATCCACTCGACGTTGGAATCAAGGACAAGATTTCCCTGTTCTGTAACGTTCCCGCCAATCGGGTACTGCAAAACCTTGATGTTGAGTATCTGTATGAGGCGCCGCTGGCAATGGAGGAGGAAAATCTGGCCGGCGTTGTCTGTGACTGCCTGCACCTTGACTGTCCTAAGCCGGATCTCAAGGACTGGACCGAGATGGTGGACTATCTGAAGCACCCCACTACCGAGATTACTGTGGCGTTGGTGGGGAAATACATCCAACTCCACGACGCCTACATCAGTGTGGTTGAGGCTTTAAAGCACGGCGGAATCTTCAGTCGGGCGACTGTAAATATCAAATGGATAGATTCTGAGACTGTGACTTCTGAAAATATTGATTCTGTTATGCAAAATGTCAGCGGAATCCTGGTTCCCGGCGGCTTTGGACACCGTGGCGTTGACGGCAAATTAGAGGCCATCCGCTATGCCCGCACCCACGGCATCCCGTTTCTGGGGCTGTGTCTGGGGATGCAGCTCGCCATCGTTGAATTTGCAAGAAACGTACTGGGATACAACGACGCCCACAGCGCAGAATTAGACCCAGGCACCACCCATCCCGTCATTCATATTATGCCTGAGCAGATTGGGGTGGAGGACATTGGCGGCACCCTGCGCCTTGGCTCATACCCTTGTGTTCTCGATGAAAACTCCAGGGCTTACCAGTTGTACGGATGCAAAGAGATAAAAGAACGGCACAGACACCGGTATGAAGTCAATAACGATTACCGTGAAAAACTTACGGCTAATGGAATGAAGCTCTCCGGACTGTCGCCGGACGGGAACATTGTGGAGATGATTGAACTGACGGAACACCCATGGTTCATCGCCACACAGGCACATCCGGAATTAAAGTCCAGACCGAACCGCCCACATCCGCTGTTTCGCGGATTTATTGAGGCGGCGCTTGAGTACCAAGAGCAGTAGGATAAATAGATATAAAGGGGGATGTCATTTCCGGCATCCCCCTTATATACAACCCTCCTGTCCAGCCTATATATTTTCCCTCGCGCATGCAAGCGCCGCTGCCACAACCTGATGCATATCATAGTAGCAGTACATTCCCAGACGGCCTCCGAAGATTACCCCTTCTTCTTTTTCCGCCAGCCCCTTATATTTCTCATAGAGGGCATTATTCTTCTCATCATTCATGGGATAGTACGGCTCGGCTCCCCTTGTCCACGCCGCCGGATATTCTCTGGTAATGACCGTCTTTGGATTCCTCTCCCCTGTATTGCCGTACCCGCCCTGGCATCCATATTCAAAATGCTTATGCTCAATAATCCGCGTGTAGGGAATCTCATATTCCGTATAATTCACCACGGCATTCCCCTGATAATTCTCCACCTCCAATGTTTCCGTCTCAAACCTCAGACTACGGTATTCCAGCTCGCCATAGCAGTAATCATAATAAGCGTCAATCATTCCGGTAAATACAATCTTGTCCGCCTGCTGCTTAAGCGCGTCACGCTCATCAAAAAAATCCGTATTCAGGCGCACCTCAATCCCGTCCAGCATCTTTTCAATTATCTGGGTATAGCCGCCAATAGGAATTCCCTGGTACCTGTCGTTAAAATAGTTATTGTCATACACGAAGCGCACCGGAAGCCGACGGATAATGAAGCTTGGAAGCTCTGTGGCCCGCTTGCCCCACTGTTTCTCCGTGTAGCCCTTCACCAGCTTCTCATAGATATCCTTCCCCACCAGTGAGATTGCCTGCTCCTCCAGATTCTTCGGCTCAGTGATGCCCGACTCCTGAATCTGCCTGTCAATCATCTCTTTCGCCTCCCCAGGCGTCCTGACTCCCCACATCTTACTGAACGTATTCATGTTAAAGGGAAGATTGTATAATTCATCCCCAAACCTCGCCACAGGGCTGTTGGTATAACGGTTAAATTCTGCAAACTGCTGCACATAATCCCACACAGCCTTATCCGACGTGTGGAAAATATGGGCGCCGTACTCATGTACCTGGATTCCCTCCACTTCTTTCGTGTAAATATTCCCTCCAACATGGTTCCTTTTGTCAAGCACCAGTACACGCTTGCCCGCCCTATCTGCCTCATAAGCAAAGATTGCGCCAAAAAGCCCAGCGCCTACAATCAAATAATCATATTTCATTTCGTCTTCTCCTCTCTCTTTTAAATAATATATCCTTTTTTGCCGGTATTTTCAACTAGGAAAAATCACCCGTCACGCCCACTTTGCCTTACTCCCTTTCTCCGATTTGCTGACCAGAAGTTTACATTCAATCTGCTCTTTTAACTCATTTACATGGGAAATAATTCCAACCAGCATCTTCTCATCTGCAAGCTCTGTCAAAATCCGAATCGCCTGCCCTCTTGCCGTATCGTCCAGAGAACCGAAGCCTTCGTCCACAAACATGGTATCCAGACGGATGGCGCCCGCCGTATTCTGGACAATATCCGAAAGCCCCAGAGCCATGGACAGGGACGCCATAAACGACTCGCCTCCGGACAATGTCTTAACGTCACGCACAGAACCACTCGCCATGTGATAGATATCCAGGTCAAGCCCTGCCTGTCCCTGGCTTGCCAGGTTCTTCACCTCACGGCACTGTAAAAGGAATTCCCCTGACGTCATGCGGATCAGCCTTTTGTTGGCGGCGCTTATAATCTGTTTAAAATACTGTCTCTGCACATATGTCTCGAAATCCAGCTTTACCGTGCCGTTTAAATTTCCGTTGGCAGTTTTGCTTAGCTTCGCCATCCTCTCATACTGCCTCTTAAACTCCCCGTCCTTCTTAAAATAGACCAATAAACGATTTCGCACCTCGCGATTCTTCTGATTCCCTGTATAAAGCCGGATATATTCCTCCTGTGCCTTCTTCTGTGCCTTCTCTGCCATCTCAAGTTCTTCCTCAATCTGGGAAAGCCCGGCTCTCTCCTTCCCCTCCAACTGCTCATTAAGAGACTTTTTCCTGCCGGCAGTCTCATTTGCCAAGGTGTGGAATTCCTTAATCCGCCCCTCCAACTCCTTCATATCCTCCGGTGATAATTTCCCTTCAAAATATGCCGTCTCATCCCCAAAGCCCTGCTCATTAAGGGAGGTCTCATAATCCCCCTGGCACGACTTTACTTCCTCCTCCTGCTGCCAAAGAGTCTCCCTGCCGCTTGTCCTCTGGCCCTCCAGCTTCCGCAGTTCTTCTACGGACTCACGCTCGTTCTTCTCTGCCTGAGCATAAGAAGCCCTGGCTGTCTCAAGTATATTCTTCAATTCATCTATCCGTTCCTTTGCCTGTATCTCTGAAGGAAATGGCAGGCCCTCCTCCTTCATCCGGATTTCTGTCTCCAAACGCTTTCCCTCTATCAAGAGCTTTTCATACTCTGATTTTACCTGCTCATAAGACTTTTCCAGACCTTCAAGCGCCTCCTTCATCCCCTTTTCCGCCTCCGCCGCCTGTCTGAATTCTTCTGTCTCCCGCTTCACCTGCCGAAGCTCTGCCCTCGTTTTCTCTGCTGCGCGCTCATTCTTGGCAAGCGTTTCCTGTATCGATGCCCGAAGCATACCGTCGCTGTCTTTTACGGACGCCTGCCATCTCTCCCCCATTACTCTTTCATATTCTCTGGCAAACGCCCCTCTTGCCGCCTCACATCTTGCCGCCTGCTCGTGAAACCGAGCCACAGACTGTTCCCTATTCTCCTCTGCCAAATCTCTTTCCTTCTTTGCCTTCTCCACCTCTGCCTGGGTCGGCGCGCCCTCTGTCAGCTTACGGACATTGGGATGCCCGCATGAGCCGCATACCGGGCATGGCTTTCCAGGCTCCAACTGTCCCGCAAGAATCCCCGCCTGCTCAGCAAGAAATGCCTGATACCGTTCCTCGTAAACCTGAAGCGCAGCCAGATATGATTGCCAAGCCTTCTCTGCCTGTTCCTTTCTTGTCTGCCCTTCTTTTTCTTCCTCCTCAAGCTGATTCCACTGGCTTTCCAACTGTTGAAGGTCACGGCTCTTTTCGTTCTGCTGTTCCTCCCGAAGAAGCAGCCCCTTAAGCTTCCAAGGGCTCTGGGCGTATTTTCCCTGAAGTCCTCTGGTACGCTCTATCTTCTTCTTCAAGTCATCAAGAGCCTCCTTCTTCATTTCCTGCTCTTTCTGCTTCTTCTGAAGCCTAGAGTCCTCCAAAGCAAATGTCTGCCGGAGTTTAAGAAGCTGCCTGTATTGGGGCAGCACATCCTCAAGCCTTATAAGCTCGGCATTACAGGTTTTCTCCTGCCGTAAAAGCTCGTCCTTCTGCATTTCCTTTGCCTCTTTTGCTCTTTTTGCACAAGCCTGCGCTGCTTCCCATCTTTCCTCAATCTCCTCTATATTTCTCTTAGACTTTTCCGCTGCTTCCCTACTTTCGGTAAGCTTAGTCTCATAAGCCCTCACCTTTTCCGCCCTCTGAGCAGTCTGAAGGTTTGCTTCCCACTCCCTGCACTCCTGCTCTTTTCCTGCGATTTCCTCCGCCTCACGGCAAATCTGGTCAAATGCGTCAAACAAACGATTTAAAGTCTCTCCTTCTTTTTTTCTTCCGTTTAACTCCTCCATCTTCTTCTGCAATGCTTCCGCCGTCTTTTTCTTCTCTTTTTCCAATAAAGTTCCCGCTTTTATGATTTCTTTTAACGTCTCAAGCCCTTCTTCATAGGGAATCACAGCATAGTTTATTAACTCCCTCCACCTTTCCATAAAGGCGCCCTCATCTAATAATGCAAGATTTCCTGCAAACTCTACCCGTTCCATCTCCTGTTTTGCAGCTCGAAGATTATCCTCCAACTGGGTATACAGCTCGCCTGCACGCCTTTTTAACTCCTCCTGCACCCGATGATACAGTTTTGTCTTAAAAATCTTTGAAAATATCTTCTTGCGTTCCTTTGATTCTGCATGAAGCAGCCTTAGAAAATCCCCCTGGGCGATCATGGCAATCTGGGTAAACTGGTCGGCGTCCATACCCATAATCTCTTGAAGCTTCTGGTCCGTCTCCCGCTTCTTCCCGCGATACACGCTTCCGTCCGGAAGAATCAGCTCAACCTTCGCAGCCTCCTTTACGTATCTTGGAGAGCCGTCTGCATACCGCCGCTTGCCAAGCCTAAGATATTCCGGATTCCGGCGTACCGTATATATTTCCCCACGGTAGGAGAAGGTAAATTCCACATAGGTATCCGCCTCCTCCGACGCGTACTGGCTTCTCATCATATTCCCGTCCCGCGCCTTGCCGCTGGTCTGGTCGTACAGGGCATATGTAATCGCGTCAAATACCGTCGTCTTTCCTGCGCCCGTATCCCCTGTGATAAGAAACAGGCCATGCTGCACCCCTTGAAAATCAATCTCCGTCTTTTCTCCATATGAGCCGAATGCCGACATGACTAATCTGACTGGCTTCACCCCTTATTCCTCCTTTACCTGCTCAAAAATCTGGCGCATAATCTCCCGTTCCTCCTCCTTAAGCTTTGCCCCTTGAATCTCCTCATAGAAATCCTCAAAACTTTGAAGCGGGTCCTTCATGGTTAATTCCTCATCCAGCCTGCGAAGCTTTTGTCTGGTCCTTGCGTTATCCACACGCACCTCCAGGATATGCCCAAACACCTTCTCAAGCTGCTCCTTCGGCTTGTAGGCTTCGGTATCCTCCGTAAGGGTCACGCTGATAAAATCCTCCCTCTCGTCTGCCGCCGCCTGCCCTATAATGTCCTGAAGACTGCCTGTCTTTTTCTTCACATCCCGCAGAGGATGTAACGGAAGCAGGTCAATCAAAGGGGGCTTCCCCTTCTCGCCAAGAGTCACCACGGTAAGCGTCTTTACATGGCTGCACTCGCTTACAGAATATTTCAGAAGCGTCCCGCAGTAACGGATATGGGGGCTTCCCACGCTCTGAGGGCTGTGCAGGTGGCCAAGAGCCACATAATCAAAATCCTTTACCACACGGATATCCACATTTTCAATCCCGCCCAGGCAAAAAATTTCCGAATCACAAGTCGCAGGGCAGGCGTCAGACATATTTCCTGTATAAAACTGGTGGGAGACCAGTACATTTCTCCGGTTCTGATAATCAATTTCCTCTCTCTCAAGAATTCTTTGAACTGCATCTGTATAGGTGTTTGGCTGTTCTCCTTCAAACACATTTCTTACATAAGAAGGCTTCAAAAAGGGCAAAAGATAGAAATCAACCTCGCCAAAGCTATCCTTAAGCGTCACTTTCCTAAGCCTTTCCTCCCTGTCCCTCAAAGCGTTTCCCGCCAAATGGATATGATGCCTTTCCAGTATATTAGACGCATACATAAGCCTTTCCCCTGAGTCATGGTTTCCGCTGATAATCAACACCGGAATCGAGGGCACAATCTCCGACAACTGGGTCAGAAACTGGTCAAAGACCGTCACGGCCTCCGCGGACGGCACAGAACGGTCATAGACGTCGCCTGCAATCACCACAGCCTCCGGATGGAGGGCTTTGGCATAACCGGCCACCTCGCTAAGAATCGCCTCCTGGTCCTCCTTTAAACTATAATGATGGAGTTGTTTGCCGATATGTAAGTCCGACAGGTGAAAAAATTTCATAAAATCGTTCCTTTCTCTTTACATGTAAAGCCAGTGTACCTTATAATTTTGAATACGATATGATGAAAAGGAGAAATGATATGTTACGAGATATTGACCTTGGTAAAGTGTCAGACGGGAAGCTGTACAGCAGCAACGATATGGCAAAGACAGACTGTAACGGCTGCAAGGGCTGCTCCTCCTGCTGTCAGGGTATGGGCAGCTCTATCGTCTTAGACCCTCTGGACGCATACAGACTTTGCACAGGACTTAAAAAATCCTTTGAAGAATTACTTAACACGTGCCTTGAGCTGAATGTGGTGGACGGCATCATCCTCCCTAATCTTCGGATGACAGAAAAGGAGGGCACTTGTGCGTTTCTCAAAGACGGGCGCTGCAGCATCCATTCCTTACGCCCTGGCATCTGCCGCATCTTTCCCCTGGGGCGTTTCTATGAGAACCATTCCTTCCGGTATTTTTTACAGATACATGAATGTCCTGCCCCTGGTAAAAGCAAGGTTAAGATACGCAAATGGATTGACACTCCTGATATCAAACGCTATGAAGCATTCATTTCAGACTGGCACTATTATCTGAAGCCCCTGCAGGAATACGCCATGGATTTTGAACACGGAGAGAATATTCAAAAACTGAATATGTATATTTTAAAGCAGTTTTATCTGAAGCCCTATGGTGAAGAAGGGGATTTTTACCAGGAATTTTATGAAAGGCTTCTGGCTGCCAGGGATTTCCCTTTAGAATAAGCCTATATTCTCTCTGACAGCCCAAGCGCCTCCTGCACGCACCACATGCGGTTTCCGTTCTCAACAACATACTTAAGACAGAGCCTGGCGCTCTCCTTTTCACCCAGTCCAAGATAAATCTGAGCCTCCTTCAAGGCAAAGATTACGCGGGTCCACGGCCTGCTGGCATTTCCATTCAGGGCTATCCTCTCCCCAAGGAAACCTGCCGCTGCCTGGTAATCCTGATTCTCAAGCGCCCTGGTCAGATTATTGCCGGCACAGAGTGTCTCAAAATACTTCCATTCTCTCTTATTCTTTGTTTTCACGCTTTGGCGGTATCTCTCCTCCAACTCACGGACCTGCTGCCCCATCCCTCTTTTAAAATACTGGTCGGACATTAAAATATAATAATTCGCCCTGTGTATCCCATGAAGCTTATAGACGTTAATCCCCTGAAGCGTCTCCCATGCCCTGTCAAAATTGCCCTGGTAATGCTGCGCCAGAGCAAGGCTGCACAGGAGTCTGTCCTTATACAAAAGCCTGCTGTTCTTCTGGATACACGCCTCATATAAAAAGGGGTCACATTCCGTAGCGAGAATCTCCGCAATCTTAATCGAGCCTAAACGCATGATAAGACATGCAATCGCAACCAGAAGCGCGTACACGATACAGATGCTTGCTGTAAGTAGCGCAGAGCTTCCTATGCCAAATTTCCACCGTATAAAATCAGAATCGATTTCCCATACCATATAAAACAGATAGAAGGCTGCAAGGATGCAGATTCCAGCTCCCGCTGCCTGATACCGATATAGCTGTGCCCTTCTCTTTCTTACTTCTAACTCCACAATAAAATCCTCCTGAAACCTTCGATAAAGTATGCCACTTTTGGACAAATCTATTATATCACAGACCTGTCCAAAAAGGGTGGAATATTTACACAAGCGGACTTGCAAGGTTTCTGCCTTTCAAGTCCTCTGCTGTATCCACACGTTGAAATACCAATCAGATGCCACCGCAAGATTTTTTTGTTTCCATAATATGTTCCTTTCATACTTCTTCAGACTCTTGATCTTCTTCATCCATTTCTTGAACCTGCGCATAACTTGCTTCTGAAAAAGCTTCAAGCATCTTGCGTATCTCATTTTGGGCTAAAGAGCCTGAACCCAAAGACAGAGCCACCATTAAGATAAGAACTAATTTATATATCTTTTCTTTCATCCATTTCTCCAATTCAATAAAAATAATTACTCTGGCAATTCCATTTCATGATTCATTTTTACAAAACCATATTTTTCATATAACGGCCTCCCCATATCGGTTGCCTCTAACGAAATAGCCGTAACACCCCTCTTTTTAATATCTCTAACCAGCATATCTAATGTTTTACTGGCAATACCCATTCTTCTATATTTAGGATTCGTATACATATTCATTATATAAGCCTTATTCCCACTTGGATTGTGATAAGTCGGCATGACTTGAAAAAAGCTAACCCCGCCAGCTCCCACAAAACAATTTCCCTCAAAAACTAAATATGCAATATGAGAGCCGTCACAAATCGCCTTTCGGTAGTAGTTATAAGACTCTCTTTCTACTTCACTCATATCGGTATCATACGAAAGCTGATTAGCTGCTCTTAATACCTCTATTCTTGTTTTTGTCAATATATCTATATCCTCAAACGTTGCTCTTTTGTATAATAAATTCATATT
The DNA here is from genome assembly GCA_910584575.1 of uncultured Dorea sp. Classification (GTDB taxonomy): domain Bacteria; phylum Bacillota; class Clostridia; order Lachnospirales; family Lachnospiraceae; genus Sporofaciens. The sequence continues at coordinate 6,872 of CAJUBG010000042.1, read as the reverse complement.
TTACTCTCTCCTGCAGAACTCGATTTGTTTATCTAATATTTTATACCCAAGGGCACACCGCAATACATGCCCCTATCGGGGCGGGTGGACTTCTTCCATTAAGGTATACCCAAGGGCACACCGCAATACATGCCCCTATCGGGGCGGGTGGACTTCTTC
>CAJUBG010000042.1:0-6613 GCA_910584575.1 uncultured Dorea sp. | reverse complement strand
CATTAAGGTATAACAGCTTACAGTATTTACTTCAAAAAAGGCGCAGATAATGTTTGCACTATCCACGCCATTTCTCATTGCACCTTGAAATATCTTCAAGCCCTATATTCTGTTATAAGATTTTCTCTCAAACTACTTCTGCACAATATTAATAATCTTCTTCGGAACGTAGATTTCTTTCACAACCGTCCCCGTCAGTTTATCCGCTACTGCCGCCTTACCCGCCGCAATCGCATCTTCTTTTGAGATATCCGCTGCCACAGAAATCACGGCTCTGGTCTTACCGTTAATCTGCACAGGCACTTCAATCTCGTCATCCTTCATCATTTCTTCATCATAGGAAGGCCATCCCGCAGCAAACACGCTTCCCTCATGCCCTAACTGCTCCCAAATCTCCTCCGCGATATGGGGGGCAAAGGGAGACAGCAGCACAGCCATCGTTGACAGTGTCTCTTTGTCAATGCCGCCCTCCTTCTTAGCAATCTCAATCAGGTTATTGTTATGCTCCATAAAACCGGAAATCGCTGTATTCAGGCTAAAGCTCTCCAGCCTCTTAGTGATATCGTACACCAGACGGTGACGTTCCTTAATCATAGCCTTGGACGCCTTGACTTCCCCGTCCTTATTGTCCATCACAAGGTTCCAAACTCGCTTCAGGAAACGATTCACACCGTCAATCCCACGGTCATCCCATTCAGCATCCAACTCCGGCGGCCCCACGAACAGCTCATACATCCGCAGAGAATCACAGCCGTAATCCCGCACCAAATCATCCGGTGAAACCACGTTACCCTTGGACTTACTCATCTTAATCCCGTTCTTGCCTGTAATCATTCCCTGATTGAACAGCTTCTGGAACGGCTCGTCAAAATCAATGGCCCCGATATCACACAAAAACTTGGTGTAGAAACGGGAATACAAAAGGTGCAGTACCGCATGCTCTACGCCGCCGATATACATATCCACAGGAAGCAGCGCGTCTGCCTTCTCCCTGGAAACCAATTCTTTATCATTGTGATTATCCACATACCGCAGGAAATACCAGGATGAGCCTGCCCACTGAGGCATGGTATTCGTCTCACGCTTCGCTGCCTTTCCACAGACCGGACACTTGCAGTTCACCCACTCCTCGATTCCGGCAAGAGGCGACTCGCCTGTTCCCGTCGGCTCATAGGATTCTACCTCCGGCAGACGTAAGGGCAATTCATCCTCCGGTACCGGCACATTGCCGCAGTCCGGACAATGCACAATCGGAATCGGCTCTCCCCAATAACGCTGGCGGGAGAACACCCAGTCGCGCAGCTTATAGTTCACGGTGGCACGCCCGATTCCCCTCTCCTCGATGATATGGGGAGCCTCTTTCTTAAGAACCGCAGACTCCATCCCGTTCCATTCTCCGGAATTAATCATGGTTCCGCTTGCCTCGGTGTAAGCCTCGGTCATATTCTCTATCTCTTTCCCATCCTTGGCAATGACCTGTACAATGGGAATTCCAAACTTGGTCGCAAAATCAAAGTCACGTTCATCATGGGCCGGTACGCACATAATCGCCCCTGTACCATAGTCAGCCAATACGTAATCAGACAGCCAGATTGGCGTCCTTTCGCCATTCAATGGGTTGACGGCATAGCTTCCGGTAAATACACCCGTCTTTTCCTTATCCTGCATACGGTCTACGTTGGACTTCATGGACGCCTCGAAAATATACTTCTCCACAGCCTCCCTTGTCTCCTTGGTCGCCAGGCTCTTTGCCAGCTCATGCTCAGGCGCCAGTACCATGAAGGTAGCGCCATACAGAGTATCCGGCCTTGTGGTATAAACCGTAATCTTCTCGTCCCTTCCCTCTATGGGGAAATCTACCTCTGCACCGTAGGATTTGCCGATCCAGTCTGACTGCATCTTCTTAACCTTCTCAGGCCAGTCCAGCTTGTTAAGGTCATTGAGAAGCCGTTCCGCATAGGCCGTGATCTTCAGCATCCACTGGCGGAGATTCTTCTTCGTAACCTCAGCCCCGCATCGCTCACATTTCCCGTTCACTACTTCTTCATTGGCAAGTCCGGTCTTACAGGACGGACACCAGTTAATGGGAAACTCCTTCTCATAGGCAAGCCCCTCCTTGAACATCTTCACAAAAATCCACTGGGTCCACTTATAGAATTCCGGATCCGTGGTATTCACCTCGCGGTCCCAGTCGTACAGCGCCGCAATCTCATTAATCTGCTTCTTAATATTCTTCACATTCTCTGCCGTGGAGATTGCCGGATGCACACCCATCTTGATGGCATAGTTCTCAGCCGGAAGCCCAAACGCATCCCACCCCATAGGATGGATGATATAGTAGCCCTGCTGCAGCTTATATCTACTCCACACATCAGAGATCACATACCCTCTCCAGTGGCCGACATGAAGCCCGTTCCCAGACGGATAAGGGAACATGTCCAGACAATAATACTTCCGGCGTTCCTTCCCGTTCTCATCCACCTTGACATTGACCGGCTTCTTCTCCCAATTCTCACGCCATTTCTTCTCAATCGCTTTATGATTATAAGGTATCTTCGACATAATATTCATACCTCTCTTTCTGAAAAATGAGTTTCTTACTTATTATATGAAGAATGTAAAAATAAGTCAAGTAATATTTTCTTATACAAAAGTCACAATTTTAGTTGTTCCAACTCCCTCTTTAGTGTATAATAGTTGTACACAGATCATACTGATAATTTCAGTAAAGGAATAATACATAAAGGAGAGGTTTACGATGGTAAATTTATTGACTGGCCCAAAAGGGAGTGGAAAGACACAGAAAATGATCGAGCTTGCGAATAAGAAAGCAAAAGAATGTAACGGTAACGTAGTATTTATCAAGAAAACCCATAGAGACACAGCAAGTGTTACGTTTGATATCCGTACGATCTGTATGGATGATTTCACCTCCATTACGAACACGGATGAATACATAGGCTTTTTATATGGTATGTACAGTTCTAACCATGACATTGAGTGCGTGTTCATTGACGGCGTTATGAAGCACGCCGATATCTCCCTTAGCAATGTACCGGATTTCGTCGAGAGACTTAAGAAGATTTCGACTGAGTGCGGAATTGAGTTCTTTGTGAGCTTAAGTGCTGACAAGAGCGAGCTGACCGGAATCCGCGAAGGTGGGTACAGCTATCTGAATTAGTACAGTTTAAAGGAGTATCACGGCGACACGCGAGAATGTATTGCCGTGATACCTTTTTTCTTCCGGCTTCTTAATTAAGTCTCCATATCTCTTTTCAGAATCCCAAAGCCTGAGCCGACTGTCCCGCCCTTTTGAAGCAGCGCCTTGACCTTTTTCTGTAATCCGGTTACGGCTTTAAGCCCGCAATACTCCGTATCTGCCGGAACCTGAAACAGCCATTCCAGATATTCTTTATCATTCGGATTTTCTTCTATTATATCAAATCTTTCCTGAAAGGATAAGATATTTGACTCCCTCGGCAGCAATGGCTTTAATGCCGGTGACAGCAGCCAGGAATTGCAGGTATATTTGCAGTATCTGTAATCACTGTAATATGTCCGGAAAAACAGCTCTGCCTGCTCTATGGATTGACTCACACAAGCCGGTGAGAAATCTGCATCTGAAGGTATATGGACTGCGATTACATTTTCATGGTTATATTCCTTGAACTCATATTCTAATGCCCCGATTCTAAACAGCCTCATACTGACCTGCCTGTATGTCCACCATCCTCTGTCAAAAAACATGCGGCCATTTTTCTTCTCACATTCCCCCATAAATCTTGTGAAGCATTTCATGGTATCTATGTAAATAATTTCCGGAATGTTTCTTTCCAGATATTGCTCATATATGCGGCAGGCACATTCCAACTGGCAATAGAGCATTCTCAAATGATCTTCATCCTCCTGGAAAATAGTTTTAAGACGCTGGTAAGCCTCCCTGGGCGATTTCCCGTCAACCATTTGGTTCAACTCATATTCCACCGATTCCATATCCATAAGGCTGCCGATTCGTTTTAACTCTTTAATTATTTCAGGCTGTAATTGAATCAGAGCATATAATTTTTCCAGCGTCATTCCCATGATAGCCACATCCTTTTTCTGAATTTTTAATATCTTCATTATAGCGCAGTGGATTTTTTCTTGACAACCCTATATTTATCAATTACACTTTATTCACAGGCAATGGTTGCTATATAGCAGGACTGTCTTTTAGATATCTTCTATCGTATCATTAGTCTAATCTTTTATTGAATCCTCCTTATATTTCAGGACATTTTCAAAAGCGTGTGTTACTATTCATTTTTTATTTTGTAAATCCATTGTCTTACCAGTTATTTTTTGATATAGTGATATCAGATCGTTCTCTATATAGTTTTACAGGAAGGGAGACTATATGGAAATTTCTATCCCTAATGAGGTCCAGGCAGAAGCTGTTTCTATTGCCGCCCAACATGAAGATGCGGCTATGAAGCTCATGGCCCAATTTTTCGCAGATGAACTGATTCCTTACTTTGGGATTTCAGGTAAAGTACGTTCCCTTGCACCGACAGAGCTGGTGAAGCTTGAGATAAAAAAGTTATTCCAGGATTTTAATTTCATAATGGAGGATGGCTCATGGATACACTTTGAATTTCAGAGTACCAATGAAGGAACGGCTGGTTTGCGGCGTTTTCGCAATTACGAAGCAACAACCAGTTATTACCACAAGGTTCCGGTCACCACGTATGTTCTGTACTCTGGAAATATTAAGAATCCGGTGACAGAGCTGCATGAAGGCGTGAACACTTATCGGGTGATACCTATTATTATGAAGGATAGAAATGCTGATGAACTGTTCAGAGAACTGGCCAAGAAGCTCAGGCAAGGGATATCTGTGACCCGGCAAGAGCTCGTACAATTAGCCCTGTCTCCCTTGATGAGTGGCGAAACCTCTCAGAAAGAACGTATTCTGACTGCATTTTCCATTACAAAAGATATTACATCCATCGATCATGAAGATATTCAGCGATTTGAGGCGGTGATTTATGCCATGGCGGAGAAGTTTTTAGATTCAACAGAATTGAAAGAAGTTAAGGAGGCGATGCGAATGACCAGAGTTGGACAGATGTTATATGATGACGGGTTTTCTCAGGGAATCTCCCAGGGCATTTCTCAAGGCATTTCTCAAGGTAGCGCAGAACAGAAATTACAGAATGCGAAAAATCTGATTGATCTTCTTGACGAAAATATCATTGCAGAACGCATTGGCCTGCCCCTGAAAACAGTTCAGCAGTTGAAAAGGGATTATTTAAAACATGATTAAAACACAATTTGGAATTATTGACGACATAGAAGAAACCCAACACTATTCTTACAATCCGGTAAAATACCATTGCGTACCCATTGACGATACCACCTATATAGACGACTGGTGGGACAGGCTGAAGCTGATGAAAACATATTTCCACAGCCTGAAGCGTCCGGAATATGGTCTTGCAAGATACGGGATTACCCTGATACCGCCAGAATCCCTGCCGGCCTTCCAGGATATCGTACTCTCTGACCAGCGTATCCACAAGGACATGTGCCTGGTAAAATTGGCAGAACGGATAAATGATGCCATAAACCAGAATAAATTTATGATACATTTTGGAATATAATTTCAGACAGAATAAGGGATGCCGTTTTTGACATCCCTTTACCTACCTATTCCTCAGTTCCCTCAATCCTGTTTTCCCGAAGCTCAAGCGACATGACGAGATTCGCTCTTTCGTCCTCCTTATACTCCATGACAATCTCCTGCCCCACTTCACAACGGACCACATCAATAAAATCAACCACAGAGATGTCAAAGATATCCTCCGAGCCTTCCACCATAATATAATAATGGGACGTCCCGTCAATGACTGCCTGAGCAATCTTCGTAATTCTTCCGGAAACCTTTTTAACCTCCCGCGTATCCTTCTCTGCCTCTTTAACCCCGTTGCTGAACAAAAGCTCCAGATAATTCTCCTCACACTGGCTCACACTGTCGCCAATGGCAACAATCTGGTACTTCTGCACATTAACCATGGCATATTTCTTCACCAGCCCCGCATCATCCTTCAACGCGATAAAATAAGTCGGCTCATCCGAAATATTTAAAAGCAGCGGGAACGTTGCCTTATACTTTAGGTTCTGCACCTGGCCTTCAGCAGAGGACATGGCGGAAGCCTCCGTCGCACCCTCCACCTTGTAATACTTTGTCTCCATGGTTCTCTGATTGGACAGCACGAACCCAACATTCGACTGATCGCCGTTTACCGAAGTTACACCTGTATACATCCACACATCATCATCAAGCGCCAGATAATTATACCCGTCCGTAGTCTTTAAGCAGTCCTTCTGGCTTAACACACTGTTGAAAAAACCATGCTTCAAAGTACCGTAGTAGTCAAACAACTGCACCAAAAGGTCTGCCGAGTAAGCCCTGTCCACCCATTGCGGAACCTCCTCGATATCATAGGTCTTCATATCCCCAGTCACGGCGTTGCACAATACCACCTTGCCTACCGTCTCCCCGCCAAAAAGACCGATATTGAACTTCTTGACCGGCGCAATCCAGTAAGGGATACCCTCCTCGTCAATCTCA
>CAJUBG010000041.1 GCA_910584575.1 uncultured Dorea sp. | reverse complement strand
TCGTCTCATCCACCAGATGTTCAAAGTAACGCGTACCTGTACACATCTCCTCACATACAACCACACCGCCGCTTGTCTCAACGATATTGTGAAGCTTCCAGTTCGGGATTGCAAGGGGCGTTCCTGTAAGCAGGATACGCTTGGTTCCCGCAGGAACTACGCTGACTCCGTCCTTCACACGCTGGTCAAGCTCGTCACAAAGCGCGTTAGTCATCTTGGTAAATCTTTCCGGATCATCATAGAATGCAATCTGTGAAATCAACAGAGCGTCACATCCGCTGATTGGAAGCGTCTCATTCTTGCGAAGCTCATACAAACGCTCTAAGGCCCTGCGCTTGCCGTTAATGAGCTTAATACTCTCCGACAGTTTTTCTGCGGTAATCTGATTGCCCGTAAACTCCTCCACCGCATTCTTAAAGGTCTCAATCTCCTGTGCCCATGCCATGATATCCTTGGCGCGCTTCATCTGGGGAAGGTCCATAATATGAATCGGCACATCCTCACCTAAAATCTCCCATGCCTTCTTCTTGCCGTCGCAGGTAGTCTCACCCACATACATATCCGCAATCCTGAAAAACGGACAAGTACGGTCAAGCCTTGCGCCCACAGAAGCCTTAATCAACGGGCAGGTATTGGTAGGCAGCACCTTCTCTCCGCCCGGAACCCAGAACTGGGAACCGCCGCATAAGCCCGTCGCGATGGCATCCGCTGCAAATACAATCTCATCCGGCACATAGACACAGAAAGTCCCGAATACTTTACCGCCCTTCTTCTGATGCTCAATCAGCTCAGCAGGACGGATTCCATGGATATCCGCCACTACCATGTTATAGTAATCCATACCCTCCGGACGGTTCTCCTGTGACAGATAGACATCCCCAAATGCCTGCGGAAGTACGGCGCACAACTGGTCATGAGTCTCCAAATCCATTCCCAGTTCTTCCCACATCTTGCGATAATCAGCCATAATTAAAATATCCTCCTTTGTATTTCTTCATATTGATGAAATAACCGTAACACGTTTGGCAGCTCTGGGCAACGGCTTCAGTGCAGAATCACCATTGTTTTTTATAATATATCCTATATTTTTATTTATTTTATCTATAAATCGAGCACTCCTCACTCCTCCTTACTGGACGAATAGAATATTGCCAGTGTTTTCAGCATCAAGTCAATATCAATAGGTTTGGACAGATGAGCATTCATTCCGGCGTCATGGGTCTTCTGGATATCTTCTTCATAGGCATTTGCCGTCATCGCGATAATCGGAATCGTCTTCGCATCCTTCCTCTCCATTGCACGAATCGTCTTTGCCGCAGTAATGCCGTCCATCACAGGCATCATGATATCCATGATAATCATATCAAATGTACCCTCCGGATTTCCGGCAAATGCATCCACCGCCTCCTGGCCGTTCATTGCAGGCGTTACCTCGGCGCCTTCATCCTCCAGCATACACTGTGCAATCTCCATGTTCAGTTCAATATCCTCCACCAGCAGAACCTTCATGCCAACCAAATCAATCTGGAAATCAATCTGTGACTCACCGATTCTTGCATCCTTGTCAATATCAAACCATATCTCAATGGCAAACTCCGTCCCCTCGTTCAGCTTGCTCTCTACTTCAATGGTACCCTCCATCAACTCCACGAACTCCTTGGTAATCGCCATCCCAAGCCCAGTCCCCTTATATGTGGTCCTCGTCCCTTCATCCTCCTGAGAAAACGCCTCGAAAAGATGGGGAAGAAATTCCTCCTTCATCCCGATTCCCGTATCCGCAAGCTCAAACCGGTACAAGACTCTTTCCTCCGTACTCTCCTTCTCCCACGCACGGAAAAAAATCTTGCCCCCGTCCGGCGTAAATTTTACAGAATTTCCAAGAATATTGATGAAGATCTGTCTCAGATGAAGTTCGTCCCCAATCAGGCAGGGATACTGAAATTTACTCAACTCGCGCACCATCTCCAAATCCCGTGTCGCAAGCTGACCGCCAATAATGGAAATACAGTTGTCAATACAGGTACGGATATCAAAACTTTCATGCTTCACCCTGGTTTTTCCCGATTCAATCCGGCTCATATCCAACACGTCGTTAATCAGTCCAAGTAAATGCTGCGACGAGCCGCTGATCTTATTTAAACAGTCTCGAATCTTGTCGTCGTTGCCAATATTCTTCATAGCAATATCCGTCATACCCATAATCCCGTTAATGGGCGTACGGATATCATGGCTCATATGGGACAGGAAATCGCTTTTCGCCTGACTCGCGCTTTTCGCCTGCTCAGCCGCATTTTTCAAAAGCTGGTTTGCCTCCTCCTTCTGCCGGACTAACTGCTTGTCCGCCCTTCCCATCATAATTACAATAATGATGATGATGGTCATCACCAGAAATACGATAAATACCAGCGCAAAAAACCGCAGGGTGCGTTCAAGCAGAATATCTGAATCCGCACCGAGCACAGACGTTGGCACGAACAGCAGGACATGCCAGTTCTCCGCCGTGACCACAGCATTCGCAACATACCATCTCTGCTCTGCGCCGTTTTCTCCTGTATACCGGAATTCTAACGCGGAATGGCCCTTCTGCTTAACCTCCTGCACAAAATCCTCCATCGTCCCGCCATGTATAATCTCACAGTCCTCCACAGACGCCATCACGTCATTTTCTTCAATAAAACCATCGGCAAAGGTATATTTGAACAGCCACATTCCTTCTCCATTAATCAAATATGTATAGCACTTTTCCCCAAAACCTTTAACCGTAATCTTTCCCTGCACAGCCTTCAAATCCACGGCAACTGCTAGATGAGTAATCTCGCTGCTGCCGTCTTGAAGCTGAAGCGGCTCGCTTAGCCTCTTGATGCAAAGAAAATACACAACATTATCTTTATGCGGGACCACGGCTACGAGCTGCTGCCGGTCTTTCGCATCAGCCGAAAGAAGCTCTGTCTGCTGCCAAACGCCTGTTTTACGGTCCGAACAATAGTAATTCCCTTCCCTGTCAAATGCAAGCACAAGAGAACTGGTCTCATCTATAAAATCTCTGGCAGACGCCACAGAATCCACCAAATCCTCTTTCGAGGTTATTACCTCCATCTTAAGCATATGCTCACACGCATATACCTGCTGCCAGGAATAGGTAATCACGCTGTCCACAATCTCAGCCGCCTTTTCCGTAAACTCTATGATATGCCCTTTACGTTCTTCAAAAAGCTGCGCGTCAAGAAATCGTAAGTATCTGCCGGATACGGTTACCATTACCACAACCATGATAAGAATCAGCAGAAGCGGGCCGTCCCAAATCCCCCTGTATCGGATACCCTTCTTTTTTTCTTCTATATTCATGAAAATCCCTCAAATTCGCCTGATTCCTTCCAGGCACAAATCAATTTCTTTTTTCGTGTTTTCCATCCCAAAGGCAAACCGTACCGTCCCCTGCGGATATGTATGAAGGGTACGGTGGGCTGTGGGCGCGCAATGAAGTCCAACTCTCGTCATAATCCCATACTGCTGTTCCAGTTCAAAAGCTGCTAATGCATTGTCCTTCTCAAGGAAATCAACGGATACCACCGACACCCTGCCATCAATCCCCTGCTTGCCGACAATACGGAGATCCGGAAATTCTGAGAGCTTTTCCAGAAAATACCGCGTCAATTCCATCTTACGGCTGTGTATGTTTTCTATTCCTGTCTCCTCTATGTATGAAAGTGATGCACGAAGCCCAATGATTCCAGGAAGATTCAAGGTGCCGCTTTCATATTTGTCCGGAAGGGATTTCGGCATGTCCAGGGAATCAGACTGGCTTCCCGTCCCACCTGCGATATACGACTCCATACAGGCATCCAATTCCTCCGAGATTAAAAAGCCGCCGATCCCTTGAGGTCCCAAAAGCCCTTTATGTCCGGTAAATGCAAGGAAATCTATTTTGCACCCCTCCATATCCACAGGAATTGTTCCCGCACTCTGGGCTGTATCCACGGCAAAGAAAAGATGGCGCCTCCGGCAGATTTCCCCAATCTCCCGAATAGGCAGGATAGTTCCGCAGACATTGGACGCATGAAGCATGATAACCGCCTTCGTGTTACTTCGGATAGCCTCCTCTACGGATTCCGGCTCTACGGTTCCGTCATCCTCCGTTCTCACAATGTCATATGCCACGCCTCTCCTCTCCATCTGCCTCAGAGGCCGCATGACGGCATTGTGCTCTAACCCTGACACCAGCACATGATCTCCTGATTTCAGAAACCCTTTGATAAAATAATTCAGAGAAGAAGTGATTCCCGCCGTAAAAATCACCCTTCTTGAATCCCTGGCATGGAACATGCGCGCCAACTGGTCACGGGTATCCAGCACCAGTCCTTCTACTTCATATGCTCCCTCATAATTTCCCCTGTTAATGTTAAAAGCGCCATTTTCCAACAAGTCTGCCATGGCCCTCGCCACATTGGGAGCCTTTGGCCATGACGTACTCCCATGATCAAAATAAATCCGCCTGCCTTCTTCCATTCCTGCTACCTCCCTTCCAACCCATGGCACTCATACTTAATCTCTACTAGCACCAGTCCCTCCGGCGGCGCCGTCACCCCTGCTTCTGTCCGTTCCTTTGCATCCAGTATTTCCTTCACCTTCTCTGGCGTGTAAAAACCTCGTCCTACACGAATCAGCGTCCCCGCGATAATCCGCACCATATTATAGAGAAATCCGTTTCCCGTGACCCGCACCGTAATGTCCGCCCCAGTCCTTTCAAGCTCTATGCTGTCAATCCTGCGCACCGTATCCTCCACATTGGTGCGTACATTGCAAAAACTGGCGAAATCATGCTCTCCCACAAGCCAGCGCGCCCCCTGCCTCATCTTCTCCACCTCCAAGGGAAAAGATATAAAAGCACTGTGCTTACGCTTCAGCGGATTGGGAACAGATGCATTATAGATATGGTATTCATAGGTCTTTGTCACCTGCCGCTGATAGCGGGGATGCCAGTCAAGCGCCACTTCATCCGACCGGACAATCACAATATCCCTTGGAAGCTTCTGGTTCAGGGCATAGGCCATCCTGTCCGGCGGAATCGGAGACTCTGTGTCAAACACCGCCACGTTTCCCAAGGCATGGACTCCCGAATCTGTACGGCTGGCCCCAATCACATGGATATCCTCTCCTGTCAGCCTCTTAAGCCTGCTATTGAGAACTTCTTCAATGGTGATGCCGTTGGGCTGAAGCTGCCAGCCACAGTAATCCGTCCCGTCATAGGCAACAACTATTCTGATTCGTCTCATATCAAAATACCCACACATGCAGCGGCACATACCGCCCAATCACAACCACTGTTACCAGATACACAGCCATAACCACATAAGCCGTATAGTCCCTGCTTCTGTACCGGAGAGGCTTCATCTTCGTCCTCCCCTCCCCGCCCCGATAGCATCTTGCCTCCATAGCCATAGCCAGGTCGTTTGCCCGACGGAACGCGGACACGAACAAAGGAACCAGAATAGGAATCATGCTCTTTGCTCTCTGAATCATATTTCCACTCTCAAGATCCGCCCCTCTGGCAATCTGCGCCTTCATAATCTTGTCCGTCTCCTCCAAAAGAATCGGGATGAAACGAAGGGCGATTGACATCATCATCGCCACCTCATGTACCGGAACACGCACCTTATTAAGCGGATGAAGCAGCGCCTCAATCCCGTCTGTCAGCTCATTGGGCGTGGTGGTAAATGTCATAAGGGACGACCCGATAATCAGATAAATAAGCCTGACCGCCATATATACAGCCGTCACAAGCCCTCCCTCTGTGATGGTAAAAATCCACGCGTGAAAGAGCACCTCCCCGCTTCTGGTAAGAAACAGGTTGAACAGCACCGTAATCATCAACAGCATAATTACAGGCTTTAACCCTCTTACGATAAATGATAAGGGCACCCGCGACACCCGAATCACCAACGCCAGAAATACGGTTGCAATCAGATATCCGGATATACTCTTAAACAGAAACAGCGAGATCAGATACAAAAGCGTAGACGTAAGCTTCACCCGCGGGTCAAGCCTGTGTATCACACTTTTTGCCGGATAATATTGTCCTATGGTTATATCACGTATCATTCTTCTCTCTCCCTATGCAATACCCGCATAATCTCATCCGCCGCCTCGGAAACTGTGGTAACATCCGTCCTCACCAGAAGCCCGCTTTTCACCAGGTCATGCATGATATAAGTTACCTGCGGCGCGGCAAGCCCTACCTTCTCCAATTCCTGATAATGCTCAAACACCTTTTTAGGCTCGTCATGGTACATGACCCTTCCCTTGTTCATCACAATCAGGCGGTCCGCATACCTGGCAATATCCTCCATGCTGTGAGACACCAGAATTACCGTCATGTCGCTCTCCTTGTGGAGAAATGCAATCTGATTCAGGATATCGTCTCTCCCCTTCGGGTCTAATCCCGCCGTAGGCTCGTCCAATACCAACACCTTTGGCCGCATTGCCAGAACGCCCGCTATCGCCACCCGCCTTTTCTGCCCGCCGGACAGCTCAAAGGGGGAGGATTGGTAGTATTTCTCCTTAAGCCCTACCAGGCGCAGAGCCTCCAATGCCCTCTCTTTACATTCCTTTGGAGATAGTCCCTGGTTCTTGGGTCCGAAACACACATCCGTCAACACATCAATCTCGAAAAGCTGATGCTCTGGATACTGGAACACCAGCCCCACCTCATTGCGCAGCTCACGCATGGGATAGCCTTCCCCGTAAATATTTTCTCCGTTATAATACAGTTCCCCGCTGGTCGCGCGAAGCAGCCCGTTTAAGTGCTGAATCAGCGTAGATTTCCCTGAGCCTGTATGCCCGATGATTCCCACAAATTCCCCATGAGGAATCTCAAGGCAGATGTCGTCTAACGCCTTCTTCTCATACGCAGTTCCCTGGCTGTAAACATAATTCAGATGTTCTAATTTAATTGACATAACGCTCTCACCAATTCTTCTTTTCTCAGTATACCGTCCGAGAGCTTAAGCCCCCGCTTCTTAAGCTCATCCGCCAGAAGGGTGGCCTGGGGAACATCCAGGCGGTAGGACTTAAGCTCATCCACCCGCGAAAATATCTCTCTGGGCGTCCCTGCCATCACCACATGTCCATGGTCCATCACATAGACCTTATCTGCGTCCACCACCTCCTCCATGTAGTGGGTAATCAGGATGACCGTCACCTGCTTCTGCTGCCTTAGCTTCTGCACCGTCTTCAATACTTCCCTTCGCCCCACGGGGTCTAACATTGCCGTAGGCTCGTCCAGCACGATACATTTGGGCTCCATGGCCACCACGCCTGCAATCGCCACACGCTGCTTCTGTCCGCCGGATAACTTGTTGGGAGAATGGTGGCGGTATTCAATCATCCCTACTGCCTTTAAGCTTTCCTCCACACGCTGCCAGATCTCGTCCGTGGGGACGCCCAGGTTCTCAGGCCCGAAGCCTACATCCTCCTCCACCACGGTTCCGATAATCTGGTTGTCGGGGTTCTGGAACACCATCCCCGCAGACTGGCGTACATTCCATAACTCAGACGGGTCGCTGGTGTTGCGTCCATTGACCCACATGGTGCCTTCTGTCGGAACAAGAATGGCGTTGATGTGTTTGGCAAGGGTGGATTTCCCTGAGCCGTTATGTCCCAGGATTGCGATGAACTGCCCCTCCTTCACGTCAATATCCACCTGGTCGATTGCCCTTGAAGTGCCGATTACATTGCCCTCCTCGTCCCGTTTCTCATATTCAAATACCAGCTTCTCCGTCCGAACCATTCCTTCGCGCCTGCCTTTCATTTATTATCTCACTTTTCTGCTGCTTCTTCCTATGCCCAAACTTCTTCGTGGGAAAATAAATCTCCATTTTCTATCTCCCGTCTGGCCTCACGGATTGCCTCTATCTCATCTGGCATTGCCGCTTCTTCTTCAACAAATTTTAAAAGAATCCGACAGACTGTATCAATCTCTTTTTCATCCACGATTTCAACCAAGCTATGCAACATTTCTCTACTCACGACACTACCTCCTACAATCCTTTATATGCTTCTCCTCTCGGCAAAACAGCATCAATAATGATAACTCCTTTTTCTATCTGGTAAATGACTCTGTAATCACCGATCCTCAAACGGTACAAATTTGAGTAACCTTGTAGTTTTTTAATATCTCCAAATGGTATTTTTTCAATTCCGGCCTTTACCCTGTCTTTTACTCGTATATCCAAAGACCTGATACTTTTCATAGCTTTTTTAGTATAAATGATGTGCGGCATCTATCCCCTCTCCCTTCGGTAAATTAACCTTCATGTATGGATATACTTCACATCAGGCAGTCTACCGAATATTATTGTATCACAAAAGCCCAAGAAATCCCACTCATTAACCCCTGATTTTTCAATCTAATCTTTTTACAAATATGTTAATAAATAAACATAGCATCCCCAAAGGAAAAGAACCGGTACTTCTCCCTCACAGCCTCCTCATATGCCTCCATCACTTTCTCTCTCCCTGCCAGCGCAGACACCAGCATAATCAACGTAGATTCCGGCAGATGGAAGTTGGTAATCAGACAATCCAACACTTTGAACCGATATCCCGGATAAATAAATATGTCCGTCCATCCGCTGCATGCCTGAAGCCTGCCGTTTTCGTCAGACGCAGCCTCCACAGTCCGGCAGCTCGTGGTTCCCACGCAAATCACCCGCCCTCCATTCTCCTTTGCCCGATTAATCTTCTCCGCGGCTTCCTCGTCAATCTGGTAGAATTCCGAATGCATGTGATGCTTGGTAATCTCCTCCACCTTCACAGGCCGGAATGTGCCAAGCCCCACATGCAGCGTTACCTTTGCAATCTCTACCCCCATATCCTCAATCTTCTTAAGCAGCTTGGGAGTAAAATGAAGCCCTGCCGTCGGTGCCGCCGCAGACCCAATATGGGCCGCATACACAGTCTGGTATCGGTTCTTATCCTCAAGCTGATGGGTAATATAGGGCGGCAGAGGCATCTGTCCAAGCCTGTCTAAAATTTCCTCGAAAATCCCATCATAAGTAAACCGAACCAGACGGTTTCCCTCCTCCACAATATCTACCACCTCGCCGGTCAGAAGCCCTTCCCCGAAAATAATTCTGGCGCCAGGCTTCGCCTTCCTTCCTGGCTTCACCAACGTCTCCCAGATATTATTTTCCTTTCTTTTCAATAAAAGTATCTCAACCTTTCCGTTCGTCCCCTCTTTAGAGCCAATGAGCCTTGCCGGAAGAACCTTCGTATCGTTAAGCACCAGGGTGTCTCCCTTATGAAGATATTCTGTAATCTCCCGAAATACACGGTGCGAAACAACTCCAGACTCCCTGTCAAGTACAAGGAGTCTGGAGGTTTCCCGATCCGCTAACGGATCCTGCGCAATCAATTCTTCCGGCAATTCATAATAAAAATCCTGTCGTTTCATTCTAATATGAATCCCCTTCTTTTTTATTTTCTTTCTCTGGTACATTTTCATTCTTATACGGAGACACCGGATCATAGACCATCGGCCCGCCTGCCCCAGGCGGCCTTCCAAACGGAGGCGCAGGCGGCATGGGCGGTATTGGCGGCGCAGGCGGTATCGGCGGGTACATACTCGGCGCCTGATACTTAGCAATCACCTTAATCCGTTTTCCATAAATCACCCTGGTGTCACAGAAAATGTCGTGAAGCCCCCTCTTTTCACGGTCAACGCCCGCCATGATATATCCGATACCTATGGACAAGCCGCACAGAAAACGCCCCACAGTTTCCCGATAAATCACATTCATCAGCCCTAATCTCTCGCTTCCGTCTGCATTGACCACCCTTAAGTTCATAAGCCTTTTCCCCGGCGTGGTCCCTGTATGGTAAGTAAGCAGGATAAAATACGCGACCTGCAACAAATACAGGATTATATCCTTTAACGTATAGTGGAACAAAAGCCGAGTGTGAAACACTCCTCCACCTGCAAGCGACAGAATTCCCATCAGCAGCCTGACGAACAAAAGGCCAATCCAGACGATGCCAAGATCCAGCAAATATGCCGCCAGACGCACCCAGAAGCCTGCAAACTCCAACTCCTGCCTGCCGCGGTTAGCGTAACTGTTCTGCATAATACATCGGCACCCCGCTTTCCATCTCTGCCGCAGTCTCTTTCAAAATCTCAGCCTCAGACTTAGGCGTCACGTTTTCTATTTTCGCAAACAGAGACGTGAAGAAATCCAGCTCTCTCTCCTGCTCATAGAATTGGTAAACGCCAAGCTCGCTGCTCATAGCCTCTGTCATGTTCTCATACAGGCTGATTTCATCAATCAATCCCTTCTCCAAAGCCTGATTCGCCGTATAGACACGCCCGTCCGCAAGAGCCCTCACAGTTCCCTC
The DNA here is from genome assembly GCA_910584575.1 of uncultured Dorea sp. Lineage (GTDB taxonomy): Bacteria > Bacillota > Clostridia > Lachnospirales > Lachnospiraceae > Sporofaciens. Next base: position 22,617 of record CAJUBG010000041.1, on the reverse strand, counting down.
GTCCATGCCGCGCCCTTCCGCCACAATTCCGACGAACTTATTATAATACTCATCCACCTGTCCCTGGTAGATTGCCATCTGCTCATCCGTCATCTGCGAGCTATCCTTATAGTCCCCGCTGGTGATACTGAAATACCGGATTCCCAACTTCTCATAGAGTCCGGTCATATCAAATCCTGACATAATTACTCCAATAGAGCCTGTGGTCGTATTGGGATTCGCGTAAATCTTATCCGCCGCCATAGAAATCAGATACCCGCCGGACGCCGCATAGTGGGCCATATAATCCCAGACGGGACGCCCTGTTTCTTCCTTATACTCCTTAAGCTTCAGATACAACTCCTCCGACTCATAAACAGTTCCCCCTGGGGAATCCACATAGAGCAGGATTCCCTTGTTGTCACTGTCATCCATCAGATTATCAATATAGTCCAGCGTGGTGATATGCTGATACCCCACCGGCACCTCGAACATTCCAGTCTCCGTCTGCTCCTGGATGGTTCCCTGCACCGTCACCACAGCGATATAATCACTGTTTGGCGGATTGAAGCTGCTGCTGTCTGTAAGCAGCTCATCCATACTCTCTTTTAACATCCTCTCTGAAAATGTATTTGTCAGTACGCTGGATGCACCCACTATGATAAATAAGACTGCCGCTATAATTAAGCCGCCTATCTGCTTTTTATTCATTTTTTATCCCCATTTCTTACTTGCGAAGCTCAATTCCCATGCCTTCAAGCGCCTTCAAAATCCTTTCCATAGCCTCCGTCACCTCCGCGTCTTCAAGCGTCTTGTCCTTGGCGCGGAATACGATAGAATATGCCACTGACTTATATCCTTCCTTAATCTGCGCCCCCTCGTAGAGGTCAAACAGCGCGTAGCTCTCCAGATATTCCCCGCCTTTCTTTTCGATTACCTCCTCGACCTGGCCAACCAGAATCTCTTTTGGCATCACCATACTGATATCACGGTTTACAGACGGGAATCTGGCGATTCCGGTATACTTCCGGTCAAATGTAGCCTTCTTTACGATTTCCGGCATATCCAGCACAGCTATATAGGCTTTGGTCCCGATACCATATGCATCTGCAATGTCCGGATGTACCTCCCCTAAATACCCCATCACGACGCCGTCGTAGATGATATTTGCCTGGCGTCCGGGATGGAGATAAGGCTTGCCGGAATTGGGGTCATAGACCTCCTTCTTGTGAAGCCCTATCTTCTCAAAGAATTCCTCCACAACACCCTTCATGCTGAAAAAGTCTCCGTCCCCGTACATTCCAAGGGTAAACTGCATCCGTTCCTCAGGAAGCTCTGTCAATGGAAGGGACTTAGGAAGGTAAATATTTCCCAACTCATACAGACGGACATTCTTATTTCTTCTATTATAGTTAGTAGCTAAGGAGGTCAGCATCCCATTTAAGGAGGTGGTACGCATAATGCTGTAATCCTCGCCAAGAGGGTTCATAATCTCCACAGTCCTGCGAAGGGGAGAAGCCTCTGGTATGCGCAGCTTATCAAACACCTTCGGGCTTTCAAAGGAGTAGGTCATACCCTGGCTGAAGCCGCAGAATTCTGCAATATCGCGGGCAACCTCCTCTACCCTTAGCTTAAAGGAAAGCTTTCCGGTGGTAGCCTCGCCTCTCGGAAGGGTGGTGGGGATATTGTCGTACCCGTAGAACCTTGCCACTTCTTCCGCAAGGTCAGCCAGACGGAACAGGTCTTGACGGAAGGTGGGCGCGATTACCTCGCTTGCCGCCTCGTCAAAGCCAAGGCCAATCTTCTCAAAATAGCCGAGCATCTCCTCCTTGGAAATGTCTGTTCCCAGAAGGCGGTTGATTTTCTCCGCGTCAAAGGGTACTCTCACCGGCTCTTTTTTCTTTCCGTAAACATCCACGATACCGCCTGCCACTTCTCCTGCTCCCAGTTCCTCCACTAACTGACAAGCGCGGTCAATGGCTGCCTGAGCGTTATTGGGATCCAGTCCCTTCTCGAACTTACCGGAGGCGTCAGTGCGCAGGCCAATCTTCTTGCTGGATTTGCGGATATTCGTTCCGTCAAAGCATGCCGCCTCGAACAGCATGGTCTTAACATCATCCGTAATCATGGAATTCTCACCCCCCATGATTCCCGCGATACCAATGGACTTCTCACCGTCGCAAATCATCAGCACAGACTCATCCATCTCCCTCTCCTGGCCGTCAAGAGTGGTAAACTTCTCTCCCTTTTTGGCAGTACGGACGATAATCTCACGCCCCGCGATGGTATCCAAATCATATGCGTGCATGGGCTGTCCGTATTCCTCCATAACGTAGTTGGTAATATCCACCAGGTTATTAATGGGACGTATTCCCACAGACGCAAGCCGTCTCTGCATCCATTTGGGCGACGGGCCAATCTTGATATTCTTAACAACTCTTGCACAATAACGGGGGCAGAGGTCACTGTCTTTTACCGTAACCTTGATAAAGTCATTCACATCCTCCCCGTTTCCGGTCTTAGCCACCACCGGAGGATGGAACTCCTTACCAAATGTAGCCGCAGCCTCCCTGGCGATTCCGATCACACTGAAACAGTCTACCCGATTAGAGGTCACTTCATACTCGAACACCACATCGTTTAACCCTAACGCTTCTACGGCACTTTCACCGACCTTGGCATCCTCTGGGAAAATATAGATTCCCTCCTTTGGCGCCTCCGGATACATATCACGGGTAGAGCCAAGCTCCTCGATAGAGCACATCATCCCCCGACTCTCGATTCCCCGAAGTTTTCCCTTCTTAATCTTCACTCCGCCGGCTACACGGCTTCCCGGCTCATGCCCTCCGGCCACGCGTCCGCCGTCCAACACTACCGGAACCTTATCTCCCTCATGCACGTTATTGGCGCCCGTGACAATCTGGACAGACTCATTTCCCACGTTCACCTGGCAGACGATTAATTTGTCTGCGTCCGGATGCTTTTCTATCTTGTCAATCTGACCAATGACAATCTTATCCAAATCAGCGTCCAGTACCTCATATCCCTCCACCTTTGTTCCGGATAACGTCATTGCATCCGTGTATTCCTGCGCAGTAACGTCAAGCTCAGGAACATACGCTTTTATCCATGATAATGATGTATTCATTGTTCTACTCCTTTCCGCCCCTCTTAGAATTGCTTCAAAAATCTGATATCATTCTCATACAACAGTCTCATATCGTCAATCTCATACTTAAGCAGCGCGATACGCTCAAGTCCCACGCCGAACGCAAATCCTGTATACTCATCGGGGTCGATTCCGCACATCTCCAGCACATGAGGGTGCACCATACCGCAGCCAAGAATCTCTATCCAGCCAGAGCCTTTACAGAAACGGCAGCCCTTACCCTGGCACTTAAAGCAAGTAACATCCACCTCCGCACTCGGCTCTGTAAACGGGAAATGATGGGGACGGAACTTGGTCTTTGTATCCGGCCCGAACAGCTCTTTTGCAAATACCTCCAGCGTCCCCTTCAAATCTGCGAAGGAAATATTCTTGTCAATCACCAGACCTTCTATCTGATGGAAGGACGGGGAGTGGGTTGCATCCACCTCGTCAGAACGGAACACCCGCCCCGGCGCAATCATGCGAATCGGAAGTTTTCCCTGCTCCATCACACGCGCCTGTACCGGCGAGGTCTGGGTACGCAGCACGATTTCCTTATTAATATAGAAGGTATCCTGCTCATCCTTTGCCGGATGGCCGTCCGGAATGTTCAGCTTCTCAAAATTATACAGGTCGTACTCCACGTCCGGCCCTTCCACCACCTCGTAGCCCATGCCGATGAAAATTCTCTCCACTTCCTCTAACGCGATGGTATTAGGATGCCGATGCCCGACCATATTTTTCTTTGAGGGAAGCGTGACGTCAATGACCTCCTGCTTCATCTTCTCCTCGCGGATTGCCCTCTCCATCTTTATCTTGCTTTCTTCTAAAATATTCTCGATTGCCGCCCTGGTCTCATTCACCAACTGTCCCACCTTAGGGCGCTCATCAGGCGCAACATCCTTCATTCCTTTTAATACTGCGGTAAGCTCACCCTTCTTGCCCAGGAACTTTACACGCACATCATTCAATTTCTCCGGCATATCGGCACCTTCAATGGCCCTTAATGCCTCCTCCTTGATGCTCTGCAGTCTTTCTTTCATCGTTTTTCTTCCTTTCCTGCTTATTTACAAGATTTTTCCGGAAATCTGCCTGACGGCTCTTTCCAAAAATAATGACACAAAAAAAGCCCATCCCCAAAAGGGACGAGCAATTACCCGTGGTACCACCCTGATTCCCGCAATGGTCACACAGACTCCTATGCGGGCGCTTAAACGTGCGTAACGTGCATCTGACGGCATCTCCTACTACCCTAATACGGAATTCAAAAATGCAGCTCGCGCGGGAAATTCGATTCCTGCCTGAACCAAAGGAGACTTACAGCCCAGTGATCCCCTCTCTCTGATGGAAAACAGTTCTCTACTAACACGGTCATCGCTTTTTCATTTACTTTTTAAAATTATAACACAAGAACAAGTGATGTCAAGTCATTTTCATTTCTTTTGAAAAATCTTCCCCTCCATCAACATGTTCAACTCTCCGCCAATAAGGATACAATACATGCAGAAATACATCCACAGCATAATAAGAACAATGGTGGTAAGACTTCCGTACATGTTGGAAAATCCCTTGAACACATCCAAATAAACAGAAAATACCCAGGAAATGACCATCCATCCCACCGCCGCAAACATGGCGCCCGGAAGCTGGTCACGGAACCGCCCTCTCCTGTTAGGCAGATAACGATAGAGCATGATTGAAAATATGACCAGCACCGTGGGCGTAATAAATACCCGCGCCGCAATCAACTGGTCTGCCACCCTTCTCAGAAAAGGGATATGCTCTGCGATAAACAGATTCAGCGTATTACCGAATACCGACAATACCAGCAGCAGTATGATTACCACGATAAACAACAAGGTATAGATAGTTGCGCGAATCCGCAGCACAATATAGTTTCGCGTCTCCTGGCAGCGGTAAATGCAGTTAAGCCCTGACGCCATGGCGAGAACCCCCTTCCCCGCTGACCACAGGGCCACTACAATCGTAACAGGGATGATTCCCGTGGACTGGTTATACACTTGGTTCACGATAGACGTAATCAGCGTCTCCACAGAGGAGGGAAATACCTGAATTACGGCAGTCATTACATCTGCCTTTGTCACAGGCGTATACTGCACCATGGTAAGCAAAAGCAAGATAATCGGAATCATACACAGCATGAAAAAATATGCCGACTGGGCGGCATAGGCGGCTACATGGTCTTCATTAAAACCGGCGGTAATGCCGGTAATTCTCTGATAGATATCCTTTAGTTTCTTCATATTATTCTCCCATATATTTGCTCTATATTCTACCCGATTTTCCATGATTTGTCTATCATAAGTATCTGTATTCTATATTATATGAAAAAAATGTAAAAATATAAGCCGGAGTCCCTTAACTGTCTCCGGCCTTAATCTCCACATCATGAAAAAATAATGTCAATATGTCTATGTAGTTCTTCCCTTTCTTCGCCATCTCATTGGCGCCGTTCTGGCTCATCCCAATCCCGTGTCCGAACCCGCCGCCGGAAATCACGAATGTATCGCCTTCTCTTTGTATCGTAAAAAAAGCACTGGGAAGCAGCGCCGAGCTTGCCACTGTCGTACCGTCCTGCTTAACAATCTCATAACCGCTGCCGCCCAAGGCCCGACGAATCTTATTCTCCGTATCCACGGTCACTGTCCCTGCATCCCCTTTAGCTAAGAGCTGAAGGGCGACGCCTCCGGCGCCGGTTTTCGTAACCTCCACGTTCTGTAAAGTCCCGATATTCGTTCCCGTGTTCTGGCTGATTAGGCCAGACAGGGTTCCTGCCGGTATCTTTGCCTCCCACCGATACCAGGGAAGCCCTGCCTCGTAGTCTCCACTGTCGTCTCTCACCTCCACAGACTGCAAATACTGGTTCCCCTCGTCGGGCTGTGTTCCCCATGCCTCAAGCCCTGCCGTCCTCCCGCAGGAGGTAGAATAGTAGTAGGTAGTCACAATCTGCCCCAGATAGCGCACCACCTGTCCCTGGGTCTCCATGACCGCCTGATTCGTGGACTCCTGAGCCTCAGAATTCCCGTAGACCTGGTAATCTGTGCTGTCGTTCACATGCGCCTCATATTCCGGATAGCCAAAGTCTGCCATCTGCCGGTAAGCATAACTCCTGGCGCAGACCGCCTGGGCCTTCAATGCTTCAAGCTCATAGGAGCAGGGCATTTCGCTCGGCACCACCTTGCACAGATAGGTTTCCAGCGGAAGTTCATTAATGACGGCAATCCCCTCTGCCGTCGTCCGAAGCTCTATTGTGCCGGCATAGGAGGGCGTGCCATAACTCCGCTTTATACTGTTTAAGGTAATCTCTCCTCCATCCCTGGCGCTGATTCTGATATTGCCACTCTGAAATCTGGGGTCATCCGGCGCAAATGCTATTGTCTCGCCTGCCGCCGTCTCCTGGCTTTCTTCTCCAAAGGCAATTACCAGACCGCCCCCTGCGGACACAGATACGCTTGGATGCACGGTATTCAAATATCCGTCGGTCATCAGAAGCACCCGAATATTCGGGTTGTTGACTATAATCTCCCACTTCTCCTCCTGAGATGGTTCTTCCTCCTTCTCCTTTTTTTCCTTCCTCCCCAGTATTCCTTCTTCTCGGTGGGTCAGCGCTGCCATAAGTCCTCCGATTATAAAAAGGCTAAGGAGGATTAGCAGGCCGTACCAGAAGGGATCGGAAAATTTTAGGGGGAATCGCCGGTATCTGATTTTCCTGGTGTATCTGATATATCTTTTCAATGAACCTGTAACCCCTTGTCCAAATATTCTTTTCTCAAATGTATGCTCTGTTTAGGGAAAATATTATTGCTAATTTGATTAGAGGAGCCTCATTTACTTTCTACTCTTTTACCCTGTCAATATCTGTGATATTAATACCAAATGCTTGAAGAATCGCTTTTAAATCTAAATAACGTTTAAGCATAGTGTTATATGCTTTTGCGTCCTTACCGTCCTCAAGCATATAATCTTGGAGTCTGGAAAATTCTTCGATATTTTTTTGAATCACCTCTTTTTCTGTCACATTCTCACCTACTTTCTATAAGTGCCGTTTACTTGGTACTTTCATTATATCAATCAGTGATTTAGGTGTAAAGCCTTTATTCAATCCTCCAGAGGTTTCGCTTATATATGAATATCTATACAATCTCCCACTCTTTTCTCAATGCATACCCTGAATTAAAGCATGTGGAAACGGCTGAACTGAAATCCGAAACTCTGCATTGCTCGTCGAATACCTGAGGCAACGTTTTACATTGTCCGTTATAGTATCATTCTCGTCTGTAAACTCCAGGTTTGAACATCAAATTGGGCGTTGACATATAAGTAAAAAAAAACATCCGCTATTGATTTTAAAACCAATAGCGGATGGATTTTTTAGAAATGGACCTGGCGGGAGTTGAACCCGCGTCCGAAAGCCCATCCATCAGAGCATCTCCCATCACAGTCATTAATTTATCATTCCCTTTGCCAGACGCCTAATGACAGGCTTCCGGTTTCAGTAGCTTCATAAGTTCTTCCATTCCCTCAAAGCTTTGGGAACGAAGTTCTCCGCCTCGTTGAAGCCGGTGACTTAAGCAGCGGATGACTTAAGGCCGACTGCCGCTTAAATTAAGCAGCGTACGCTAATTCTCTATTGTCTGCGTTTATATTTAATTGGAACTTTTAACGTAGTGTCCCACTACGGATGGCTTCTCCAACTTCCAAACCTCCGTCGAAACCAGTACAAGCCCTGAATGAGTATATCCTATTATATGAACAAATATTCGTTTTTGTCAAGATGTTTTTTTCGTTCTGCCAGTTCTGCCAATTCTAGCACAAACCAGACGCATTTTCAACGCGTGAAAAAAATTCTCATCCCCAAAATATTTTATGCTATAATTCTTTCATAAGATACAGGAACCTATTTTAAGAAAGGATTTTCCCCATGAAGAAAATATTAATGATAGAAGACGACCACGACCTTCTGGAAGGACTTTCCTTCTCCCTTCAGCTTGACGGCTATGTAACCACCTGCGCCTCCACATGCAGGGAGGGACTATTTTTACTAAAAACAGAGCCCTTCGACCTGGTTCTTCTGGACTGTAACCTGCCCGACGGCAACGGCTTCGACCTCTGCTCACAAATCCATACATTCAGCAGGCTTCCAATCCTCATGCTGACTGCAAGGGACACAGAAATGGATGAAGTAAAAGCCCTTGAGCTTGGGGTAGACGATTACATGCGCAAGCCCTTCTCCCTGGCTGTGCTAAAGGCAAGAATCAAAAAACTCCTGCAACATAAAGAGCAGCCGCACCTCCTCATTTCCAACGGCATCTCCATAGATAAGAGCGCATGCACCGTAATGCGGGGAGCAACCGAAATCATATGCAGCCAGACCGAATACCGCCTGCTTCTGTACCTGATGGAGAACAAAAACCGCGTGCTGTCCAAAGACCAGATTCTAAACCACATCTGGGACAGCGGCGGTAAATTTGTGGATGATAATACTGTATCTGTCAATATCCGCCGCCTGCGGACCAAAATCGAAGATGACGCCTCTAATCCTCGGTTTCTTAAGACCGTCTATGGGTTAGGCTACCTCTGGAAAGAAGAATGAATATGAAAACATTCCAAATATGGCTGCCCGCCTTATTACTATCTCTATCCTTGCTGCTGACCATATGGGCCGGTTATCTCATCCTCCAAAACCGGCGGCTTTACCGAGAAATTGACCGGATGCTAGACGCCGTCCTGACAAGAGAACCCATCCTGCACTCGGATTTAGAAGAAGGAAAGCTATCCGCCCTGGCAGGAAAGGCCAAGCGAATCCAGGAACACCTGTTACTGGAAATCGAGCAGGCAGAGCAGGAAAAAGAACAGGTGAAGCAACTCATCTCCAACATGTCCCATCAGCTAAAGACACCTTTAGCCAATGTTATCATGTACGAGGAACTGTTAAATGACCCAGGAGTGACTTCCTGGCAACAGTCACATTTTCTTGAGAAAATGCATACCCAGTCCATTAAAATTGACTGGATTCTTAAGTCCTTATTTAAGATGGCAAGGCTAGAGCAGAACGCCATTGATTTTGAAATCGAACCCCTCCCCATCCACGAAACCCTCATGGATGCTCTCAATACGGTTTATGCTCAGGCACAGGAAAAACAGATTCAGATTGAACTGGACGGCGGCAAAAATCCCATACTTCTGCACAACCGTAAATGGACTGCCGAGGTCTTTGCCAATCTTCTGGAAAATGCAGTCAAATACACGGATACTGGCGGCAGAATCCGTATTACGATGCAATCTCTTGAAATGTATACGCAGATTTCCTTCTCTGACAACGGAATCGGCATTGCTTCTTCCGAATATCAGGCTATTTTCCGCCGTTTTTACCGGAGTAAACAGGTGGAAAATATAGAAGGCTCTGGAATCGGACTGTATCTGTCGAAAATGATTCTCGAAAAGGAGTACGGCTATCTGACAGTTGAGTCACAGCTCGGAAAAGGAAGCTGTTTTACCGTGTTCTTACAAAACCGTAAGAATTGAAGTGTCTTTTTGTAGTATGGCTGTAATCTTATGCTTATAAAATTGACTTCATAAGAACCCTACATTCCAGAAAGGAGTTATCTATGAACATTTTAGAAGTATCACAGCTTGAGAAGGTTTATGGAACCGGCGAAAATCAGGTCTACGCCCTGAAAGGCGTCAGTTTTACCGTAAGCCAGGGAGAATTTATCGCCGTGGTGGGAACATCCGGTTCCGGCAAAAGTACCCTGATGAACTTAATCGGAGGGCTTGACACGCCGACGAAAGGCTCAATCAGAATCCGAAAACATGATATCGCCTCTCTTACCAGAAAAGAATTGACCATCTTCCGGCGGCGCAACATTGGCTTTGTATTCCAGAATTACAGCCTGATGCCTGTCTTAAACGTCTACGACAACGTTGCCCTGCCCGTCACCTTCGACAAAGGACGCCATGTAGACCACCCATTTATCCAGGAATTGTTAAAAGAACTGGGGCTCTGGGACAAACGGAGGAAATACCCCTCCGAGCTGTCCGGCGGGCAGCAGCAGCGGGTGGCTCTGGCCAGGGCCCTGGCAAACAAACCTGCCTTACTCCTTGCAGACGAGCCCACCGGCAACCTGGACTCCCGCACAACGGCAGAGGTCATGGGACTTCTGCGCATGAGCGTACAGAAATTCCACCAGACAATCCTCATGGTCACACACAATGAATTGATTGCACAGTCCTGTGACAGAAGCATTTCCATCGAAGACGGGCAGCTTCTTGAAAAAGGCGGTGATGGCCTTGATTAAGACGATGAAGCTTGCATTCTCCTACCTGAAATATTACAGAAAACAGACCTTAACTCTGCTATTGGGGACCATAATGTCCGTTGCGCTGATGACAGGCGTAGGCTCATTGCTAAACAGCGGGAGGATTGCCGATATTGAACGGATTCGCACGATTTACGGGGACGCTCATTATAAATTTGACATGAATGAAGGTGATTTTGACAAATTGCAGGATTCCTTGCACACAAATCATTTTACGGTTGACAAGGCAGGAATCCTTACGGTCAAAAAAGAAGTTGAAACTCCTTACCCTCTCACATTTGTCTGCGCCGACACTGGTTATATGGAAATGTTCCACAGAAGCCTCCTAAAAGGCGCATACCCTCAGAACCCAGGCGAGGCTGCTCTCTCCGAGCGCACCATCCGCAATCTTGGCGTTGAAAAGGCAATCGGAAATACAATCGTCCTGGATGGAGAAACCTATACGCTGTGCGGAATCCTCTCAGACCAGTGGGATGAAACAAGTACGGATATGAAGGTTTTCGTAAGCTCAGACACAGACCTTTCCGAAAATCATTCCTTTCTCTATGTTAAATTCACGGAGAATGGCAACGTACTCTCCCAGGCAACGGCATTTTCCAGGTATTTTCATTTTGATATCCACAAAATAGAACGGGTCAGCGCGCTGACTGCTTATGTGGGCGGAGATACTTCCCCTTCCGTCCTTAGCATCCTTAAGACTGCGCTGTCGCTTCCGGAGGGGAAGCTTGCCTATTTCTGGGGAACCTTGAACCAAAGTCACAATCTGACGGAAAAACTGATTCTGGCGGCGCTTGGCATATTTACCGCTTTCGTCATATTCAGCCTGTTCCAGGTGTCGCTTCGGAAACGCACGTCACAGTACAGCACCCTCCAGACGCTTGGCATGGACGAACGCACCACCTTCGGGCTTCTCCTGTCAGAGCTGTACATGATTCTGCTTGCAGGATATCCTCTCGGCGCGGCAATGGGGAATCTGGCGGCAAATGCCTTTTATTCCCGCATGGGCGATATTTTCGTAAATCAGAATATCGGCATGACAAAGAACGGCACACATACCGCAGATATCAGAGATGTGGCGTCGCAGATTGAAGTCCATTCCGGCAGCTTTCACATTTCTTTTGGGGTCATCATAGGCAGCGCGCTGTTTCTGATGCTTCTGATGCTGTTCGTAAGCCTCCTTCTCGTCAGACGGATGCGTAAATATACCTGGGCGCAAATGCAGTCCCAGAATATCCATGCAGGAAAACGAAGCCGCAGAATTTACAGTTTGAGACACGGCAATATGATTGGAATCTTGAGCCGAAAGTTCTTATTTGAACGAAAAGGGACGTTTCTTGGTATCATTGTGTCCCTTTCCCTTGGCGCGATTCTGTTCCTTGGCACTACCTATGTAATCCAAAACGCCCGAATCCACAACGCTCTCACATTCAAAGCCGACGACGGGCTTGCCTCAGATATCCAGGTATATGAGGACTCCCACCGACTGTCGGACGTGATTTCCCCTCATGCCGCAAACGCCCTGAACGCTTTAGACGGCGTTGCCTTCACGTCGCCGGTTCGATATACCCTTGGAGAGCTTCCTCTGGAAAACGGGATTTTTCAGTGGCCCAAGTTCTATCCGGAAACCGCCGGTGAGGAGGGGTTTGAACCGGATGCTGCTATTATGGAACGGTACAACGGAACCATAACCAGGCAGAGTGAAACGGATTACCGCTTGAAGGTAAATGTTTACGGTTACTCAGACCGGATGCTTCAAGAGCTTTCCTCCTATCTTCTTGAGGGAGACATTGACCCTCAGTCCATGCTCAGGGAGGATACGGTTATCTTAAAAACCATCATGGACGGGCAGGGCAACTATGACGGGATTACGATCGCCCCTGGGGACGTAATCCGTCTGAAGGTTTTAAAAGATACTGGCCTTTCGGAAGAAGCATTGCGGTTTGAAGGCCCAGAAGACTGGTATCAGGAAAAGGAATTCAGGGTTTCCGCTATTGTAAGCAGGTCATTGGGAAAAAATGACAATTATATAGGAGATTCACACAACAGTACCATGGGTATTATCATGACAAATCAGCAGATGGCGGAGGATTTCGGGATTGAAGGGTATGACAGTATCGGGATTTCGCTGGCAGAAGGGATAGAGCATGACAAAGCTGCCGACGAGATTAGAGCTGTTGTGGATGGGATTCCCAACTGTCTGGTTAAGGATTATACCTTGTTGATTGAACAGCAGGAGAACTACCTTCGCCAGAAAATGTTTTTCTTCTATGGGATTGCCGTTATCCTGCTTCTGATTAGTGTTTTTCATATTCTAAATAGTATGCAGTACCTTGTGACGGCGAGGAAGCATGAGTTTGGAATTCTTCGGGCAATGGGAATCACGGATGTGGGATTTCGTAAGCTTCTGGTAAAGGAAGGGCTGTGCTACGGGGTTTGTTCCGGCTTCTTTATGGCGGTTCTGTATGGGATGGTGCATAAAGTGTTATATTATGCATTGCAGCATGTATTTTTATTCCTGCACGCCAATGGAAATCTGCCGCTTCTGCCGATGGCGGGCATGATTCTGTTGAATATTGTGATTTGTATTGCGGCGATGCTGTGGGCGGGAAATGAAGTCTTGGACGGGAATATTATTGAGGAGATTGCTCAGAGGTGAACTGCAAGTTTAGGGCAGCCATGGCCGCACGGCTGCCCTTTTAGTCTATCAATAATTATTCAGTTCTACAAACAAATCAATGAAGGTTTATCAAGTTGTAAGAAGCCAGTAAATGAAGCATATCCTTTAGCCCTGCAATGTATAGAATATCATTCATATCTGTATTGCTTTCCTCAGTAGCATCAAGGATCTCGTCAACAATCTCTTTCTGCTCTGTAGTAAAGAGATGTTTATTTTCCACATACCGTTTTTCTGCCTTACTATGTCTTTTAGCCGACTCTTGATAACTGATATCATGTTCTGTTAGCTCAAGAATCGTTTTCCTTTTCAATAATTCTAATGCATCTTTTACTAAATCCTGGAACGTTTTATCATCCATAGCCTTCTCCATTATTTTTATAAATTTTAATGCTTATTTAACTTAGTGAAATGAGTATACATTATAATCCATTCCCTTCTTAATCATTTTAACGGTTATTACGTTAAAATTCAATATATAATCTCAAATTAATATAGAATGTGATTCAGAGGTGCAAGAAGATGAATTATATTCAACGAATCCGAGATTTAAGAGAAGATAGCGATTTGAACCAAACACAGGTAGCAGCAATATTACACGTTGGACAGACCACCTATTCGGACTACGAAAAAGGAAAAGTACGTATTCCGATTGAGCATCTTGTCACTCTGGCAAAATATTATGATGTGAATTTAGATTACATAGCAGGTATCAGCGATACCAGAAACAAATTTCCCCAAAAATAACTCCCTCGGTCACACATATGTGATGGAGGGAGTTTATTATTATCCAAAAAACACATGTTATTAGCACTCACCGTCGTGGTTTACGACCTCATTATTGCGTGAGAACATGAAATAGGAGTAGGCATAATGAGAAAAATAGGGTAAAATGGGAACATAGATTTTGGAAACTCATAAGAAATATTATGCAATTTCCCAGGATGTTCTGGCTAAAATAAAGTAAAGGAGAGATAACAAATCAGTCACCTGGTGGGAGTGTAAAAAAACAAAATACGGTATGGAAATGGAAAACTGGCAAATTGAAGAAGTGTCAAATCCATCTGTTGCAGATATGACATTTCCGGAATTGGATGCTTATAAACATGTGATTTCTAAGGAACTTGGAACTACAATAGGTCTTTTTGCAAGTGGTGTTGGTGCTGGCTCATATGTTTATTTGAGACGAATCCTTGAAAGGCTTGTTTATCAAGCAAAAGAAACTGCGGCTGTAACAACATCAATTAAGTGAAAAAATGTGGTGGTTAGGACTGCCAAAGAGAGCGAGGTGTTATGATGACCATAGAAAAAATTCTTGCCGGAGAATCTAAGAATGTAGAGTTCAAAGAGAATCTGCCGGAGAAAAGCATCAAATATATGAAGTCTGTGGTTGCCTTTGCAAATGGAACCGGAGGAAAAATTATTTTCGGAATTGCTGATAAAACCAGAGAGGTTGTCGGCTTTGACAAGGAAGATGTATTCAAGAAAATGGATGCCATTGCCAATGCTGTATCGGACAGCTGTGCACCGGCAATTATCCCAGATATTACTTTACAGACGGTTGATGGTAAGACTATTATTGTGGTAGAGGTTTCTGAAGGCAGACAACGTCCATATTATATCAAAGCCCTCGGCAGAGAAGGCGGTGTCTATGTCCGTGTTGCCGGAACTACCCGTCTTGCTGATGAGTATATGATAAAAGAGCTGCTCTTTGAGGGCAGCAACCGCTACTACGATCAGGCTTTGTGTACCGGCATAAATATCACGGATGAAGATATTGATGCTCTTTGCAAAGCTATGAAGGATCAGGCAGTCAAGAATGCCCACAATGAGGAACAGAAAGCATCCATCAAAGATGTTGGCAGACAGCAGCTACGTTCCTGGGGTGTTTTGATTGAACGGGATGGAAAAGATTATCCGTCCAATGCCTTTGCTATTTTGACTGGCAACGGAGGACTTCATGTTGCAACGCAATGTGGGGTGTTTAAAGGTACAACGAAAGCAGTATTTGTTGACCGTAGAGAATATACCGGTCCGCTTTGGGAACAGATAGACGAAGCATTTCAGTTTGTTTTGCGAAATATTCATCTGGGTGCTACCATTGTGGGGATTTATCGCCAGGATATTTATGAGATTCCAACGGATGCCATTCGTGAGTTAATCATCAATGCCATGGTGCATCGTAGTTATCTGGATCATGGTACGATACAGGTTGCGGTATATGACAATCGATTGGAAATCACTTCCCCCGGAAAGCTACCAATGGGACAAACTATGGAACGTATGAAAGAAGGCTATTCTAAAATCAGAAATGAAGCTCTTGCTCATGCGTTTGCTTATATGAATCTGATCGAGCATTGGGGAAGCGGCATTCCGAGAATTATTGATAAAGTAAAAGCTGCCGGACTGCGGGAGCCGGAGTTTATTGGTGGCGAAGTTGATTTGCGCATCAATATCTATCGAGGTCAAATTGACAGCACTGTTGACCTCAATGACCCCAATACCGCCGGTAAACCGCCGGTAAACCGCCGGAAAACCGCCGATAAAATGCCGGTAAATGAACAGGAACAGCAAATTTATAAGTATGTATCGGAAAATGCCGGCATTACAACGGCACAGGCGATGAAACTTCTTGGCATCAAACAGCGTAGGACCAGAGAAATACTGGTTAAAATGGTTGAAAACGGCTGGCTGAGAAAAGAAGGTGCTTCAAGAAGTACAATTTATGTAAAAAATACGGAAGGGAGATAATGAAGCATAAGAACCGCCTGACGAGCTGGCAGGAGCCGAATGCTTCCCGTACATCAACAAAGTGAAGCCTATAAAATTAAGGCTTCACAAATTTTTTGCAAAAATTAGCACTCACCTCTTGACTTTGCTAATAACATGTGTTATATAATATATATAGCAAATGAAACAATAAATAATTATCATACCTTATGGGATATAATAAACCATAAGACAATTTTCAAGGAGGAATGATTTATGTTATTAGCAAACAGAGGTTTCAACAATTTATTCGACGATATGTTCAGTGATCCGTTTTTCAGCCGTTCTTACGACCACACATCCGCACAGATTATGAAGACAGATATTCATGAAAAGGACGGGAACTATCTGGTAGAGATGGAGCTTCCAGGATATGCCAAGGAAGATATCAAAGCCGACTTAAAAGACGGCTACCTTACCATCTCAGCGCACAAGAATATGACGAAGGAGGAGAAGGACGCCAAGGGTAATTGCGTGCACAAAGAAAGATACACCGGCACCTGCAACAGAAGCTTTTACGTCGGGGACGCTTTGACACAGGAGGATATCAAGGCTGCATTTAAGGACGGAGTTCTTCACCTTGCATTCCCGAAGGAGGTTCAGAAACAAGAAGAACAGCCAAGATTGATTACGATTGAATAAGGATTGAATACCATTTATTTGGAAATGTCATAAAAGACATTACAAGGGACTGTGGGGAAATGACTAGTCCAAAATAGCGAGAGCTGTGGTCAATGTGACCACAGCTCTCGCTATCAGGAGATGTCCTGGTGAATTGATTACCAGTTCTTAAGCCCTATTTGCCAAGTATCTCTCTGATTTCCTTCACCTCTTCTGCCGTACACCCCAGTTCCTTCGCAATCTGCTTATCTGAACTGGATGGACTGGCATTTAACTTCCGGTATACCTGGCCTGTCAGAGAAATTCCTGCCTGTCGGCCTTCTTTTCTCCCTTTCTCTATCCCTTCTACCCTTCCTTCTTCAAGCAATAATTCCGCTACCTGTGTCATACGAAGCACCTCCCTAATATATTTCGCCGTATCATGGTCTATGACTTTATCCGCAAATACCAGAATCCCTGCCAGTACAAATGTCTGTTTCGCCTTGTCTTCAATCTGCTTTGCCAGCTCAACAGCCATCATGATAGCCCGCTTCTTTTTCTCCTTACCTTTATATGTCAGAGGCAGTATGATAAATTCCATCAATTCCTCATCTGACAGCTTTGCTTTGCTACTAACCTTCGATTTCAGACGGTTAAATACATCTTCGGAGTCTATCCCCCTCAAAAATGCCTGCTCAAGCTTCAGCGTCAGACAGCCGAATGAAATTTCCTCCAAGGTCTCCTCCACATCCGCCGTATAGATGACAATCATACGTATCTGCTTTGGTTTCTTCTCCTTATATCTTTCTAAAATACGCACGATATAATTTATGTATTTCAGATAGTTTTCCCATTTTACGGTGCTTTCATAATCTATCACAGCGATAGAACCGTCCGCAAGTAGGAACAGGTTATCAATACGCATTTCATTTAATTGGACTGCCGGAAGGTTCGTCGGGAGAACGCCTTTGATCTCCGGAACATCAAGCCCGTAGACCTTCAAAGATTTGTC
Source organism: uncultured Dorea sp. (assembly GCA_910584575.1). Classification (GTDB taxonomy): domain Bacteria; phylum Bacillota; class Clostridia; order Lachnospirales; family Lachnospiraceae; genus Sporofaciens. The sequence continues at coordinate 5,095 of CAJUBG010000041.1, read as the reverse complement.
CTTAAAGTTCTCTGCAAGTATCTTAGAAAGGATATCCTTGTTCTGGTATGCAATATCATTTTTAGCCATTCGCTTCTCCTTAATCAACGTATGTGTCTATACCTCGTTCCTCTTGTATTCTACCTCATTATATCACTATGACTTCCTGCCAATTTCAGACCTCTCTCCTTTATTGCCTCAAACGCAGGGCACAATATCAACTCATATCTCGCAGTAATATACCGCTTATAAAATTGCCTCTGCTTATCTGTAATAGACGGAACACTCTCTATAAAATTTGCAACCTTCTCCAAATCGATTCTCGGAAAGATTCTCCCTAATGCCTCATTACAATATTCATTATCCGCTTTTACCAGAAAATCAAAATAATTAATCTTACGGCCATTCACCTTAATGGCTGAAGTTGGAAACTGATAGACTCTTGCATGCAATTCATTTTCATTTGCAAGCACCGCATCCATAGTTTTTTCATCCGCCTGCGGAAGCAGACAGCTTCCACAATCATAAACGGGCGCAATTTCTGCCTCTTTTGTCTCGTCATTATACAAGAACCCCCAATTACCATTGTGGCGGTCAAAATTTCCAAGAAATGCGTCAGCAACAAACATATTCCAGAAGAACTCTAACAGCTCTGCCGGAGATACGTACTGCTGTTTTTCAATCGTTTCAAGAATATCCTCCAATTCCGTCCCACTGCCATTACTGTCCGAATCCAGAATCGTATTTTTAATGGAACAGAAGTCAAAAAGCCGCAGTTAAATATACTGCTTGCAATATGTTCGCTGATACAACTATTCGTATAAGAAAGCTCTGTCGGTTTGTCAGCCCCAGAAGGCGGAAACTTTAACATATAGGCTTCGCCATCATATTGAACTGCAATCTTTTTTCCATTCGCGCCATTATACGCCCTGCCAAATATTTTCTTACAGTTTGTAAAATCAATCATCCTTACACTTTCTTTCCAAACAGATATTTCTGCCGCAGATAGTCCGCATGCTCTGGGGTAATACATCCGTCGTTGATTTGCGCCACATTAATACTCCCATACAATTCGCCCCACAGGCAGTCAAGAAGACTTGAACCATTCTTTAAGCCCTCCTTATATGCATCCAAATCATGCTGCAAATATTCCGGCAATCCATACTCATAAGCACGTTCACGTTTTTCCTGATGAAGCTTCATATCTTCTGCCAAGCCCTTAGAAATCATGATACACCTTCTATTTAAAAAACTTAATCTTCCCAATCAGAGGCAGTTCCTTTCTCTCGCCCTTACATGCAGCCACAATTCCCATCACCATCAGGATGAAGAATACAAGCCCCAGGATATCGAATATCCAGGAAAACATCCCTCCGCCGAAATGTATAATCGAATGCAGGCCCCACACCCAATCGCCCTCCAACAAATCCACCAGCGAGGATAATATAAAAAGCACCAAGCCCTGATTTACATGATGCTTGACATACTCGGACTTCTTATTCCCCGCGAGAAGGGGTATCAATACCAGAATCCCAAGATAAGACAGCACTCCCATGGCTTTATTCTGGCGCACCTCATTCTGGTCAAAAAAATCAACCGAGCCATACCCATACTGCTGATATCCTGCTTGTTGGTATCCATACTGCTGATATCCTCCCGACTGATACCCCTGCTGGCCATTCTGACCGTAGCTCTGCCGGCTGGCCTGGCTATACCCCTCTGACTGATAACTCTGGCCATAACTTTGATTACCATATGTATATTCCTGACTGCCGTTCTGTCCATAGCCCGTATCACTTCCTGCCTGGCTGCCGCCCGTATAACCGCCTGATACATTGGGTATCTGAGCGCCGCAGTATGGACATGACACGATTCCGTCATCCACCTTTGCACCACATTTCACACAATAAGACATCTTTATTGCCCCTTCCTCTCTTAGAATAATTCTATTGTATTCCCCACACGCTCAATGTGCAATCCCTTTCTGAAATCTTTAGAAAATATGTTAAGAAAATGCCACTGTCTCAATCGTCCAGTCCCAAAATCTCTGCCAACACCTCCACAATAATCTCGTTGGTACAGGATTTCACATATCCTAACATATGCAGGGAAATTTCATCCTGCTTCTGCGACTCTGTAAGCGTATCGTCCTTTTTGGTATTTTCAATCAACTGGATTAGCTTGGGCGTCAACTCCTCATATGTCTCAATGGTCGTCTGTGTGACCATCCGCCTCAAATCATCTTTTCTGGTCGGCACCATAGAATTTTCCTCCTCCCGCTAACTAAAACCTGCTTAATATCCGGTGTTCTTCTATATCACCCAAGATTACGCACCTTGAAATCTCTCTGTGCCTCCCTTTGCTGATCCTTCCTGGCAATATCCTGCCGTTTGTCATACAGCTTCTTACCCTTAGCCATCCCAACCTCGATTTTAACAAGGCTGCCTTTGAAATACACCTTAAGGGGCACTATCGCCACCCCCTTCTCCTTCGTCTTTCCAAGGAGCTTATTAATCTCCGACTTGTGGAGAAGGAGTTTTCTGACCCGCAGCGGGTCCTTATTGAAAATATTTCCCTTCTCGTAAGGGCTGATATGCATACCATAGATATAGACCTCGCCATTCTCCACACGGATAAACGACTCCTTAATGCTGCATTTACCCATCCGCAAGGACTTAACCTCGGTTCCGTGAAGGGCAATGCCCGCCTCATAGGTATCCAGTATAAAATAATCATGGTATGCCTTCTTATTATTGGCGATCATCTTCCCGTTTGTCTTTGCCATATGCATGACCTCCTCACATTAAAAATGCTCATCACTTGGATATTACATCCACAATTTCAAAATCTATTGTCCTAAGCATCCGGTTGGCGTCAAGGACGCGTACCCGTACCTTCTGTCCCAGTTTATACACCTTGCCGGTATGTGACCCTGCCAGCTCATACCGTTCCTCATAATAATCGTAATGGTCGTCCGTCATATTGGCTACATGCACCAGACCCTCCACCGTATTGGGCAGCTCTACATACATCCCCCATTTGGTCATGCCGGAGATGACGCCCTCGAATTCTTCCCCGATATACTGCTGCATATATTCCACCTTCTTGAGCTTAACCGTCTGACGCTCAGCCTCCTCAGCCCTTCTCTCCATCTCGCTGGAATGTTTTGCCACCTCCGGAAGAATACTCTGGTAATGGGCAAGCTTCTCCTCGTCCATCCTTCCCCTCAGGTTGTCCTTGATAATCCTGTGAATCTGAAGATCCGGATATCTCCGGATAGGCGAGGTAAAATGCGTATAATAATTCGCCGCCAGCCCGAAATGCCCGATATTCTCCGGCATATACCGCGCCTGCTTCATCGAGCGCAGCGCAAGACGGCAGATTAGCGCCTCCTGTGGCGTATCCTCCACCTTGGCCAGAAGCTTCTGAATCTCCTTCGGACGAAGCTCATTCACCCCGACATGCATAGAATATCCGAAATTATTGATAAATGTTGCAAGAGTTCTAATCTTCTCCTCGTCCGGCGGCTCGTGGGTACGGTAAACAAAGGGCAGCTCTTGCCAATAATAATCCTCTGCCACAGTCTCATTTGCCAGAAGCATAAAATCTTCTATCAGCTTCGTCGCCACATTACGCTCATAGGGCCGAAGCTCAAGAGGCTTTCCCTCCTCGTCAAGCACCATCTTTGTCTCCGGAAAATCAAAATCAATAGAGCCGCGTCTCATCCTTCGTCCCCGCAGAATCAAAGACAACTCCTCCATCCTCTGGAACAGAGGCACAAACTCCTGGTAACGTTCAAGCTCTTTAAAATCTCTATCCTCCAGAATCTTTTTGACGCTCGTGTAAGTCATGCGCGCATCCACATGAATCACCGTCTCCGCAATCTCATGGGAAACCACAAGCCCCTTTTGGTTTACGGTCATAATACAGCTAAGAGCCAGCCGGTCCTCCCCTGCATTCAGGGAACAGATTCCGTTAGACAGCTTGTGGGGTAGCATGGGAATCACACGGTCTGCCAGATAAACACTGGTTCCCCGTTCTCTCGCCTCCCTGTCCAGGGCGCTGTTCTCCTGGACATAATTTGTCACATCCGCAATATGAACGCCCAGAACATAATTCTCCCCTTCCCTTGTAAGGGAAACGGCGTCGTCCAGGTCTTTGGCATCCTCCCCGTCGATGGTGACCATCTGCCACCCCCGCAGGTCTTTGCGCCCCGCCATATCGGCAGGACTTACCTCCTTCGCCACCCTCTCTGCCTGGGAAAGAAGCTTTTCTGAAAATTCCACAGGAAGGTCATAGCCTTTGACAATGGACATGATATCCGTACCAGGGTCGCTCACATGCCCGATGATTTCCGTCACCCTGCCCTCCGGCTTACGCCCCGCCTCCCCGTAGGAGGTAAGCTCTACCACAACCTTATGCCCGCTGACCGCGCCCTTCGCCTTGTCAGCCGGCACAAAAATATCATATGGAAACCGCTGATTATCCGGCAGGACAAACCCGTAGCTTTGCTGCTCTTTTTTCTGGAACAGACCCACAACCTTCGTAAGCCCTCTGGCAGTAATCCGTACAATCCTGCCCTCCCGACTCCGCCTCTGTCCCTGATTCTCCTTCGTAATCACGAACTCCACCTGGTCACCGTCAAAAGCGCCGTTCACATCTGTCTCGCTGATATAGACATCCGGATTGCCGTCCTCCGTCACTACAAAACCGAACCCTCTTAAGTTGGCGCGAAATGTCCCTGTCAAATGCTTTGCCTCGCCTTTGCAGTATTTCCCCCGCTTTGATAAGTAGATTTTCCCATCCTCCTCCAGAGAATTCAACACCTCTCTCAACTCGTCCCGCTGTTCTTTTGGAACCTGCAAAAGCATGGCAAGCTCTTTAAACTTCATAGGCACATACAGGCTGTCGCAGATTAGTTCATAGACTACCTTTTTTCTCTTTTCAAATGACTTGTCCATCTCTTGCAACTCCTCCTCACTCTCAATATGCTTAACTTTCGCATATAAATAGACACTCCCATACAGGAGTGTCCCACTGTTCTCATAAAAATATGCCGCTTATGCAAATACTTTTAAATTCAACACTGCTGCCAGTACAATAAACAGGATCGCAA
>CAJUBG010000040.1 GCA_910584575.1 uncultured Dorea sp. | reverse complement strand
AAATTACATATTGACACTGAGGTCAGACGTGTTATCTTTATTATTGAGACCAAGCATGAGAAGGACAGTAATGCCCTCGACAATGTACGCAATCTTCTTGGCAACAGGGCAAAAGATTTTGTGACGGCGGTAGATGAGAAGAATATTATAGTTGTAAAGGAATTAGAGCCCAGTGATGGACATGCAGAGTTAGAGAAGACCGCACAGAGCTTATATACCCTTCTTACGGAGGACGGGGAGGAGGGCGTTCTGATTGCATACGGAACGATTGTGAACGATATCAAGGAGGTGTCGAAGTCCTACAAGGAAGCCAAGCTTGCACTGGATGTAGGCAAGATTTTCTTTGGGGACAGAAGTGTGATTGCGTACAGTACCTTGGGGATTGGGCGTTTGATTTATCAACTGCCAATTCCGCTGTGTAAGATGTTCATACGTGAGATTTTTGAGGGGAAATCGCCGGATGATTTCGATGAGGAGACGTTGACCACAATCAACAAATTCTTTGAGAATAATCTGAACGTATCGGAGACATCCAGACAATTATATATCCATCGGAACACATTGGTGTACCGGCTTGACAAGCTGCAGAAGAGTACCGGCCTGGATCTTCGTGTGTTTGAGGATGCCATTACTTTTAAGATTGCATTGATGGTTGTTCGGTATATGAAGTATATGGAATCGATGGAGTATTAATCACCAGGAGGAAAGTATGATTGAATTAAGAGAAGTAACGAAAGAATACTCAAAAGGGGTTGCAGCCTTAAATGGTGTGAATCTTAAGGTGGAGCAGGGTGAATTTGTATTTATCGTGGGGGACAGCGGTTCCGGTAAGTCAACGCTGATCCGCCTGATTATGAAAGAGCTTGCGCCTACGTCCGGCACGATTATTGTCAACGGGCAGAACTTAAACCGGATGAAGCGGCGGAAGATTCCTATGTACCGCAGGGGGATCGGGGTTGTGTTCCAGGACTTCCGGCTTTTGAAGGACAGGAACATTTACGATAATATTGCATTTGCACAGCGCGTTACGGAGACGCCGACCAGGATTATCAAGAAGAAGGTTCCGGCGGCGCTGTCACTGGTGGGTCTTGCACAGAAATATAAGTCGTTTCCAAAGGAGTTGTCAGGAGGTGAGCAGCAGAGGGTTGCCATTGCCAGGGCTATCGTGAATGAGCCGGCCCTTCTTCTGGCGGACGAGCCGACAGGTAACCTGGATCCGACCAATTCATGGGAGATTATGAAGCTTCTGGAGGAGGCCAACGACAGAGGGACGACGGTGCTGGTTGTTACACATAACCAGGAGATTGTGAACGCAATGAAGAAGCGTGTTGTTACAATGAAAAAGGGAGTCATTGTAAGCGACGAGAAAAAAGGTGGGTATAAAAATGAGAATTAGTACATTTGGATATTCTATGAAGCAAGGGGTTAAGAACATAGGAAGGAATAAGATGTTTTCCATAGCGTCCATTGCGACTATGTCGGCATGTATCTTCCTGTTCGGCTTGTTCTTTTCCATTGTGGTGAATTTTAACTACATTGTGAAGAAGGCGGAGGAAGGGGTTGCCATTACCGTATTTTTTAATGAGGAGACGACACAGGCCGCAAAGGACAAGATTGGTGAACAGCTAAGGAGTGCGGAGGGCGTCCTGGAGGTGAACTATGTCAGCGCCGAGAAGGCGTGGGAGACTTTTAAGGACGATTATTTCAAAGAATCAGTAGACCTTGCAGACGGCTTTAAGTCTGATAATCCTCTTGGCAATTCAGACAACTACGAGGTCTATATGGCGGACGTATCGAAGCAGAAGGAGGTGGTTGAATTCGCCAAGAGCCTTCAGGGTGTGCGCAAGGTGAATAAGTCGGATATTGTTGCTAAGACATTGACCAGTGTGAATAAGCTGGTGGGTTACGTTTCCGTTACAATCATTGCGATTCTGCTTGCCGTATCGGTATTCCTGATTAGCAATACGGTTACCATGGGTATAACGGTAAGGCGTGAGGAGATTGCGATTATGAAATATATTGGTGCGAAGGACGGGTTCGTAAGAGCGCCCTTCGTCATCGAGGGTCTGCTCATCGGTGTAGTCGGGGCTGTGATCCCTCTTGTACTTTTGTATTTTATGTATGACAAGGCGGTTACATATATTATGACAAAGTTCAGCCTTCTGAACAATATCGTGGATTTCCTTCCGGTGTTTGACGTGTACAAGACGCTGCTTCCAGTAGGGATTGCGCTTGGAGTGGGAATCGGTTTTGTAGGAAGCTTCTTTACGATCCGTAAGCATTTGAAGGTATAAGACCATGTATAAAATAATTGGAGGGGACATATGATACTTAGAAAGAAGGTTGTCAGTATTCTTTTGGTATTCATGCTTTGTTTTGGAATGGCGGTCAGCGCTGATGCGTCAGAGATCAGTGAGACGGAGAAAAAGGCCAAGGAGTTGGAGGATCAGAAGAAGGCGGCAGAAGGGGAGAAGGAGTCTCTTGAGAATCAGTTGAATGAGATTCTTACAGAGATGGATGAGACGAAGGCGAAGATCGAGGCAAAGGAGATTGAGGTCCGCGAGAAGGAGGAAGAACTGGTTCAGGCGAAGATTGACGAGAATGACCAGTATGAGAGCATGAAGAAGCGGATAAAGTACATGTATGAGAATGGGAATTCGCAGTTTATTGAGATTCTGTGCGAGTCCAAGAGTATTGGGGAGTTCCTGAACAATGCGGAGTACATTACGACCATCTCCCAGTATGACCGAAATATGCTGACAGAGTTCCAGCAGATTGTCGAGGCGGTTGCCGAGCAGGAGGAAATGCTGAAGACGGAGTATGCAGAGCTTGAAACCATGCAGGACAGCCTGATTGCCAAGCAGGATGAGCTTAATGAGCTGGTTGCGGGCAAGGAGGAGGAGCTTAAGAAGATCAGCGCGGACTTAGGCGCGACTCAGGAGAGGCTTAAGCAGTTAAAAGAAGCGGCGGAAGCGGCGGCGCGCAAGCAGGAGGAGTTGGCGAGGCTTGCCAAAGCCCAGGCGAATGCCAGTGCCAATGTAAGCGGAGGCGCTGGCGCCGCTGTGGTATCGGGAAATGGAATGTTTACCCATCCCTGTCCCGGATATTCCAGGGTTTCCAGTGAATTCGGATATCGCGAGGCGCCCCTTGCAGGCGCCAGCACAAACCACAAGGGAATGGATTTGGCGGCGCCTACGGGAACGCCTATCTATGCGGCGGCAGCCGGAACGGTTACGACTGCCAGATACAGTAACAGCGCAGGAAATTGGGTCGTGATTAATCACGGCAACGGATTGCAGACTTACTATATGCATGCGAGCGCGCTGTATGTGTCGGAGGGGCAGACGGTGAGCAAAGGGCAGAATATTGCGGCAGTAGGATCTACCGGACAGTCCACGGGGCCACATCTGCATTTCCAGGTTATGCAGAACGGTACGCCGGTGAATCCGCGTAACTATTTGTAGGAATTTCCGGCTGGCATCTTGGACTGAACGGCTTGTAAAATGAAAAAGGTTGAGGGCAGATGAAGAATAAAAAGAGTTTCATGCAGGGGGCGCTTTGCGGCGCCCTTGCTATATTATTGGTTGCGGGGCTTATGTCCTGCGGGTTGAAGGCATACAGCCGCGACAATGTTTCCAGTGATGCGTCCGGAAAGCTTGGGACGCTTAAGAAACTGATTGACCAGACATATCTGGGAGACTTCGAGGAGGAGGATTTAAAAGAAGGCATTTACAAGGGCTTTGTAAGCGGGCTTGACGATCCTTATTCCGTGTACTACGACAAAGACGAGACAAGGGCGATGATTGAGACAACCGAGGGAGAGTATGACGGAATCGGCGCTGTGCTCAGCCAGGATATCAATACAGGCATCGTGACTCTGGTGCGAATCTATGAAGGCTCACCTGCCATGGAGGCAGGCTTAAAGGACAACGATATCCTGTATAAAGTAGAGGACATTGAGGTGACGGGCATGGACCTGTCAGAAGTGGTGACTCATATCAAGGGGGATAAGGGAACAAAGGTAAGCCTTACCGTATATCGTGGTGACGACCATGAGGAGATTACGGTTACGGCTGTGAGAAATACGATTCAGGCGCAGACAGTGGCGCACAGAATGTTGGAGGACGGGATCGGCTATATAGCTATATCCGAATTCGATCTTGTGACCTTTGACCAGTATCAGCAGGCTCTTGAGGATCTGGAGAGCCAGGGAATGAGTAGTCTGGTGGTGGATCTTCGGAATAATCCCGGCGGGAATTATAATACAGTGTGTAAGATCCTGGATCTCATGCTTCCGGAGGGACTGATTGTCTACACGAAGGATAAGGCGGGAAATAAAGAGGAGGAGCGTTCAGACGACGCGCATCAGTTCAACCTTCCGTTGGCGGTGCTGATGAATGGAAACAGCGCCAGCGCGTCGGAAATCTATGCGGGCGCAATTCAGGACCATGGCACCGGAACCATTGTGGGGACTCAGTCTTATGGCAAGGGAGTCGTGCAGCAGATTTTTGATTTGAAGGACGGTACCAGTGTGAAGCTGACGATTGCGGAGTATTTTACGCCGAATGGGAGAAATATCCACGGCAAGGGAATTACGCCGGATGTGGAGGTTGAGTACGAGAAGAACGAAGAAAACCCAGAGGCAGATAACCAGCTTGAGAAAGCCATGGAGGTTCTGCGGGAGAAAATGTAGGTTATTGCAGGGAATGAGATTTATCATTCCCTTTTTTGTCCCCATATGATAAAATAGGATACAATATGAAAGAAAGGACATGGGATATGACGATTTTAATTCAGAACGGGCACGTGGTTGACCCGCTTACGAGAATGGACGGCTGTTACGATGTGCTGATTAAGAATGGGAGAATCGAAAAGGTTGCAGAACACATAGATGAAGATGCGGAACGTCTCCTTGATGCAAGGGGATGTTATGTGCTGCCGGGCTTTATTGACCTGCATGTGCATTTCAGAGATCCGGGTCTGGAATACAAGGAGACTCTGGCAACAGGGGGAAGGGCGGCGGTTAAGGGCGGTGTGACGACTGTGTGCGCCATGCCGAATACGAAGCCTGTCATAGACGACGGGGAGAAGGTTTCAAGAGTCCATGAGCGTGCTAAGGGAGAGTCCCTTACCCATGTAATCCAGTTGGGGGCGGTCACGAAGGGCCAAAAAGGCGAAGAACTGGCGGATATCGAAGAAATGGCCAGGGCAGGCTGCCATGGGATCAGCGAGGACGGCAAGTCCGTGATGAACGCGTCTTTATACCGTCAGGGGATGAAGGCTGCCAGGGATTGCGGTATTGTGGTATTTGCCCACTGTGAGGATCAGACCCTTGTTGAGCATGGGGTGATGAATGCAGATAAGAATGCCAAACGGCTTGGACTTAGGGGAATCACCAATTCTGTGGAGGATGTGATTACAGCCAGGGATATCTTGCTTTCCAAGGAGACGGGCGTTAAGCTTCATCTCTGCCACTGTTCCACGGCGGACAGTGTGAAGATGGTGCGTCTGGCAAAGGAGGAGGGGCTTCCTGTGACAGCGGAGGTGTGTCCGCATCATTTTATCTTAACCTCAGACGATATCAAAGAGGATGACGGGAATTACAAGATGAATCCGCCCCTTCGCAGTAAGGCAGATGTGGAGGCTTTGCGCCAGGGCTTAAAGGACGGTGTGATGGATGTGATTGCTACGGACCATGCGCCTCATGCTAGGGAGGAAAAGGACAAGTCTATGGCAGAGGCGGCATTTGGAATTGTAGGGCTTGAGACCTCCGCTGCCCTTACATTTACCTCATTGGTAAAGACAGGGGTTCTGAGTATGATGGATATGGCGGAGAAGATGAGCAGCAATCCGGCGAAGCTTTTGGGCCTTGAGGACAGAGGAAGCGTTTCAGAAGGAAAGGCGGCGGACGTTGTGATTTTTGATCCGTCGAGGAACTATAAGATTGATAAGAATACCTTTGTTTCTAAGGGGAGGAATACGCCTTTTGACGGATTTGAAGTGACGGGCGAGGTTGTCTGTACCCTTGTGGACGGTAAGATTGTATATGATACGTTGTCGGGCGGTATGTAAAGACAGGAGGAAAAGAATATGATTAATCAATTAGTAGCAAATATCAGAAAGACAAAGGCTCCCATTGTCGTAGGTCTGGACCCCATGCTTAACTATGTGCCGAAGCATTTGCAGGACAAGGCTTTTCAGGAATTGGGGGATACGCTTGAGGGCGCGGCGGAAGCAATCTGGCAGTTTAATAAGGCGATTGTTGACGCGACGTGTGATCTGATTCCGGCGGTGAAGCCTCAGATTGCCATGTACGAGCAGTTTGGGATTGCGGGGCTTGAGGCGTTTAAAAAGACGGTGGATTACTGTAAGGAAAAGGGGCTGGTGGTAATCGGGGACGTTAAGCGGGGAGATATCGGCTCTACCTCAGCGGCCTATGCAGTCGCCCATTTAGGACACGTCCAGGTTGGAGGTAAGTCCTACCTGCCTTTTGGAGAGGATTTTGCTACGGTGAATCCATATCTGGGTTCTGACGGAGTGGCCCCTTTTATGAAAATATGCAAGGAGGAAAAGAAGGGAATCTTTGTGCTGGTGAAGACGTCGAACCCGTCCAGTGGAGAATTTCAGGATCAGATGGTTGACGGAAGGCCGTTATATGAGCTGGTGGGCGAGAAGGTCGCCGCCTGGGGAGACGAGCTGATGGGAGACGAATACAGTTACGTGGGCGCAGTCGTGGGCGCCACCTATCCGGAGATGGGAAAGGTTCTTAGGAGAGTCATGCCCAAGGCTTATATTCTTGTGCCGGGATACGGCGCCCAGGGCGGAAAAGGCAAGGATCTGGTACATTTCTTTAATGAGGATGGACTGGGCGCTATCGTAAATTCCTCACGTGGGATTATTGCGGCCTATAAGCAGGAGAAGTATGGACGGTACGGGGAGGAAGCATTTGCGGAAGCTGCGAGGGCAGCAGTTGAGGATATGGCCGCAGATATCAGGGAGGCTCTTAACCTCCGATAAAACTTTTGCGTGGAGAGAAGGATATGTGTCACAGCCAGGCAATGGACAGGAATTTGAGATTGGCTTATAAGTAGGAGAGATAGCGATGTCAGAGAGGAAGAAAGAGATTGTGAAGGTAGTATCCCAGGAGGCTGTTGCGGATGGGATTTTCAGTATGTGGATTGAGACGCAGGCTGCCGAGAGTGCAAAACCTGGACAATTTTTGTCTATGTATACCAGTGACCCAAGCAGGCTGCTTCCAAGACCCATCAGTATTTGTGAGATTGATAAGGAAGATTCAAGGCTTCGGGTCGTGTACCGTGTGACGGGCGAGAATACGGGAACCGAGCAGTTTTCCAGGATGGGCGCAGGCGATAAGCTCTCGTTGATTGGGCCGTTGGGAAATGGATTTCCCCTTCATGAAGCAAAAGGGAAGAAGGTGTTCCTGATGGGCGGGGGGATTGGCGTGCCCCCCATCTTAGAGCTTGCGAAGGAGATCGTGTGTGGGAAGAAGCAGATTGTAGCCGGTTATCGGGATAAACAGACATTCTTAAAGAATGAGTTTGAGCGAAACGGCGAGCTTTATATTTCCACGGAGGACGGAAGCGTGGGAACGAAGGGCAATGTATTGGACGCTATCCGTGAGAATGGCTTGAGCGCGGATATCATTTACGCCTGCGGACCCACACCTATGCTGCGGGCAATCAAGGAATATGCCGCTGAAAAAAACATAGTATGCTATATTTCCTTGGAGGAGAGGATGGCATGCGGAATCGGGGCGTGCCTTGGGTGCGTCTGCCGTACGAGTGAGCGCGACCATCATACGAATGTTCACAACACGCGCATCTGTAAGGATGGCCCTGTATTTCTGGCAACGGAGGTGGAGATCTGATGAATATGACAGTGAATATAGCGGGAGTGGAGTGGAAGAATTCAGTGACCGTGGCTTCGGGAACCTTTGGCTCTGGTGCGGAATATGCGGATTATGTGGATTTGAACAGGCTTGGCGCTGTGACGACAAAGGGGGTTTCTAATGTGCCCTGGCAGGGGAATCCCACGCCAAGGGTAGCGGAAACCTGCGGCGGAATGATGAATGCCATTGGCTTGCAGAATCCGGGGATTGACCTGTTCTGTGAGAGAGATATCCCTTTTCTCCGTAATTATGATACAAAGATAATTGTCAATGTATGCGGAAAGTCTGAGGAGGACTACTGTGAGGTGGTAGATCGGCTTGGAAATGAAGACGTGGATATGCTGGAGATTAATATCTCTTGTCCCAACGTGAAGGAGGGAGGGATTGCCTTTGGGCAGAACCCTAAGGCAGCGGAGAATATCACCAGGGCGGTTAAGAAGTATGCGAAACAGCCGGTGATTATGAAGCTAAGTCCGAATGTGACGGATATTGGCGAGATGGCGAAGGCTGTGGAGGCCGGCGGCGCGGACGCGGTGTCGCTGATTAATACCCTGACCGGAATGAAGATTGACATCCGAAGGAGAACGTTTGTGCTGGCGAACCAGACCGGAGGCGTATCAGGGCCGGCGATTCATCCCATTGCTGTGCGCATGGTCTATCAGGCGGCCCAGGCGGTGAAGGTTCCGGTTATCGGCATGGGCGGGATTGCGTGTGCCGAGGATGCCATTGAGATGCTGCTTGCAGGCGCAAGCGCCGTTTCGGTAGGGACAGCGAATTTCCATAATCCGGCGGTGACTTTAGAGATTATAGACGGCATTGAGGCGTATCTGAAGGAGAATCACATGGAGGACGTCAGGGAGTTGGTGGGCGCAGTACATTTGTAGTGAGTAAAGGCTTTACACCACAATTACCGATTGATATAATGAAAGCGTAAAAGTCGGCGTTTATAGAAAGCAGGTGAGAATATGACTGAAAAGGAGATGCTCAAGTTATCGGTAGAAGAATTTTCAAGGTTACAGGGTTATATGATTTTGGCAGACAAGGAATCTGAGTCATATAAGGCAATGAAAATAAGATATATCGAATTGAAGGTTATTCTGACTTTTTCCGGCATCAATTTAACAGAGCTTGACAGAATCAAAGAGTAAGCAAAGCCAATAAATAAGGGGGATTGATACGATATGGAACAATATAAGCAGGAATTTATAGAATTTATGGTAGAAGCCGACGTTTTAAAGTTCGGTGAATTTACATTAAAGAGTGGGAGAAAGTCTCCGTTTTTCATGAACGCGGGCGCATATGTGACTGGAACGCAGCTTCGCAGACTGGGCGAATACTATGCGAAGGCGATTCATGATAACTACGGGCTTGATTTTGACGTGCTGTTCGGGCCTGCATACAAGGGAATACCTTTGAGCGTTGCGACGACGATGGCGATTAGTGATTTGTATGGCAAGGATATCCGCTACTGCTCTAACCGTAAGGAGGTTAAAGACCACGGCGATACAGGCATCCTGCTTGGAAGCAAGCTTAAGGACAAAGATAGAGTGGTAATCATTGAGGATGTGACCACCTCCGGCAAGTCCATTGAAGAAACCTTCCCAATCCTCAAGGCCCAGGGCAATGTGGAGATTAAGGGGCTGATGGTATCCTTAAACCGTATGGAGGTAGGAAAAGGCGGCAAAAAGTGCGCGCTTGATGAGATTACCGAGTTGTACGGCTTTCCTGCAAGGGCGATTGTGACCATGGACGAGGTGGCAGAGTATCTGTACAATAGAGAATGTCAGGGCAGAATTATCATTGATGATACATTAAAAACGGCAATCGACGCATATTATAAAACGTATGGCGTAAGATAATCAATGGAGGGAAAGTGATGAATGAGAAAGCATATAAAGCAATGAATTTTGCCGGAGTATCAGGAATTGTGGTTGGTATTATCGTAGCAATCGTGGGGGTTGCGGCAGGAGTCATTTCTATTGTAGGAGGGGCGCGTCTGCTTAAAGAGAAGCGGGGGCTTACTTTTTAAGCTTGAGACAGAGTTTGGATAGAAAGGGAGCCTGATATTTGAGTTTTAAGCGTAGTAAGAGAATCCGGTTTTTCGGGAAAATATTGTTTGTGTTGTATATTGCATTTATTATTTACTTTCTGATATTTTCGGACTGGTACGGACGGACGGGGGAGATGGAGGACTATCACTATAACCTCGTGCTTTTTAAGGAGATAAAGCGATTCTGGAATTATCGCGATAAAGTCGGAATGTTCGCCATGTTCACGAATTTATTTGGAAATGTAATCATCTTTATGCCGTTTGGGTTCTTTATGCCTATGGCGAGCAGGTACAGAAGCTTCTTTTCAACGGTTTTTTATAGTTTTGGGCTGAGCCTGTGCGTGGAGACTTTCCAGCTAATTACGAAGGTGGGAAGCTTCGATGTGGATGACCTTCTGCTGAATACCATAGGAGGGCTTGCCGGTTACGTCATGTTTGTAGTCTGTGCGGCAGTAAGGAGAAGATATGTTAATAGGAAGAAAGATTGTTACAGAAGAAGATAGGGCAAAAGCGCTGGCAAAAGCCAGGGAGAAGCAGAGAAAGAGAATCACGAAGTATGGTCAGGCAAAGCCCCGCCATGCGAGGAAGGGAATCTATTCCTGCTGCTATGCTTTTGTGGTTCTTCTTCTGTTGTTTTTAATGGTTTCAATCTCTTACCGAGAGAAGGGACAGATTGGGATGCTGCTTGGGTTCGTGGGCCTTGGGACTATCGCTCTTGCCGGAATCGGCGCCTGGCTTGGAAGCCGGGGGCTTAAGGAAAGAGAGAAGAATTACATAACGTGTAAGGTCGGGATTGGCATCAATATGGCTGTTTTCCTGGGGCTTGCGGCTATTTTTACAAGAGGGCTGGTCAGATGATATAAGGAGGTTATTCAGATGATAGACGAAAGATATGAGCTGGCGGTGGGGAGAATCCGGCAGATGAAGAATGAGGCTACGGTGGAGGCGCCCTTTCAGGATTTCTTCTACAAGATGGCAGATTTTGTGTTAATGATTGATGAGGTCAGGACGTTGATTACGGGCAATGCCTATTCAAGCCTATCGTTTGCCGAGCTTGAAGAATGGAACCATCGGCTGTATGAGGATATTTTACCGGATAGGTACGGGACAAGCTATGGGAATCCAACCTATGCTGCTAGGCAGTTGGGAGAGGAGTATGGACAGATTTTAAGCTTCCTCTATACAGAGCTTCGGGGATGTATTGCTTATGTGTTTGAGCAGAAAACGGAATATCTGGATATTCTGTTTGAACTTTTGATTGAGATTTATAATCAGTTTGAGGAAGGAAAGCCAGATGTCGGCAGGATTAAGGATATCATCTACTGGTATGCCAGTGATTACTGTGATGTATTCGCGGCGGACAGAGTCCGCGTACAGATTAATCCCAAGGAGTCCTTTGCCGTGGATATTGTCAACAACTGTGCGCTTAATGATTTGCGTTATCTGTATCAGTTCGGGGAATATATCGGTGAAAATGAGTTGAGGACTGCAAGGCATCTGTTAGAGCTTCCGGAGGATGTGATTCAGAAGATGGCGGACGTCTATACAGAAGGTTACCGAATGGGCTTTGTCAATACGGGGAAGGACCTGTCCAAGAAGGCGGTTGTCGATATCCGCTATGTGCTTGGGTTCGAGCGAGTGATTCGCCAGGCAATCAAGAATTTCGCGGACATGGGCTTAAAGCCTGTTCTCTACCGTGCCGGAGTCAGTGTGCTGACGAAGCGCGGACAGTCGAAGGTGGGCTATTACGGCGGGATTGCCAACAAGCAGTTCGAGTATGACCATCGGAACGACCAGGCGTTGTTCTTAGATAAGAAGTTCGTAGAGAGGAAGCTGGAGGTAATCAAGACCTCCTATGAGCATGATAAGGAGATGGCGCGCAAGTATGCAGGGCCGGCATGTATTGACATGTTCGGGGAAGAACCGTTTATACCGGAACAGAAAGAAGAAGTGATAAAACTTACGAAAAAGCAGGAGGAATTACAGCTTAATTTTTATAGCCGCCAGAGCCAGATTACGAACCAGTATATTCATGGGGATGAGAGAAGTTTTACCATCATCTCATATCCGGTGCCGGAGATCGGGGATCAGTATGAGGAGATTTTTGACGAGATTATCCGAATCAATACCCTGGATTCCAAGACTTACGAGAAGGTACAGCAGACCATGATTGACGTTCTGGATCAGGGGGAATACGTCCACATCCTTGGAGGGAACGGTAACCGGACGGATCTTAAGGTGAGGCTCCTTGAGCCTAAGAACCCTGAGAAGGAGACTGCGTTTGAGAATTGTGTGGCTGATGTGAATATTCCGGTGGGCGAGGTGTTCACATCCCCTGTGCTTGAGGGAACGAACGGAGTCCTCCATGTCAGCAAGGTGTATCTGCATGAATTACAGTATCGTGAGCTTGAGATTACGTTTGAAGACGGGATGATTAAGGATTACCGATGCAGTAATTTTGACGAGGAAAGTAAGAACAAGGAATATATTTTCGATAATATTTTGAATAAACATTCAACGCTGCCTCTGGGCGAGTTTGCAATCGGAACCAACACGACGGCGTATGTGGTGGCTAAAAAGTACGGGATTGAGGAGAAGCTGACGATTCTGATTGCCGAGAAGATGGGGCCTCATTTTGCAGTGGGGGATACCTGTTATAGCTGGAGTGAGGATGTGAGGGTCTTTAATCCGGACGGGAAGGAGATCATAGCCAAGGATAATTCGGTGTCTATCCTGCGCAGGGAGGATGTGTCCAAAGCCTATTATCAGTGTCACACGGATATTACGATTCCCTATGAGGAATTGAAGCGCATTGCCGTGGTTACAAGGGATGGACGCGAGATTGTGCTTCTTGAGGATGGACGCTTCGTACTTGCGGGGACGGAGATTCTGAATGAGCCGTTTAAGGATGGACGGTAATTGATTGATGGAAAGGGGTGTAACAAATCATGGTGCCAAAGATTTCGGTGGGAGTACAGGACTTTGAATTTATACGCAGGAAGCATTGCTTTTTTGTTGATAAGACGTATTTCATCAAGGAATGGTGGGAGAATCAGGATATTGTTACACTCATTACGCGGCCCCGCCGCTTTGGAAAGACATTGAATCTGAATATGCTTGAATGTTTTTTCTCAACAGAGTATAGCGGCAGGGAGGATTTGTTTGAGGGTTTATCGATTTGGAATGAGGAGGAATACCGGAAGCTTCAGGGAAGTTATCCGGTCATCTTTCTGAGCTTTGCCAGTGTGAAGGGGAATACATATGAGACGACAAGGGAAGGGATTCTGCAGCTTCTTACAAAACTGTACAGCAGACATTCTTATCTGAGAGAAGCCCCGTTTATGACGAGGCAGGATATTGATTTTTTTGATTCCGTTTCGGTTAGAATGACAGATGCGGCGGCGGCATTTTCCGTCCATTCTCTGTCGGATTATATGAGCCGGTATTACGGGAAAAAAGTATTAATCTTTCTGGACGAGTACGATACTCCGTTACAGGAGGCTTATGTACATGGGTATTGGGACGAGATGGCAGGATTTATGCGCAGCCTGTTTAATGCTGCATTTAAGACGAATCCTTATATGGAGAGGAGTCTTATGACAGGAATTACAAGGGTCAGCAAGGAGTCTATTTTTTCTGATTTAAACAACCTGGAGATCGTAACCACGACCTCTGAAAAATATGAGGATTCGTTCGGGTTTACCCAGGAAGAAGTAGAGAAAGCCTTAGTGCAGTACGGATTGTCAAAGGAGGCGGATAAGGTCAGGGCATGGTATGACGGCTTCGCCTTTGGAAGACGGTCAGGTATCTATAATCCATGGTCGATTATCAATTTCCTGGATAAAAGAAAGGCGGTTTCTTATTGGGCGAATTCCAGTTCTAACGCTTTGGCGGACAACCTGATTCGCCAGGGCAGGCCGGAGATCAAGATTGCCATGGAGGACCTTCTGGCAGGAAAAGAGCTGGTTACAGAGCTGGAGGAAGAAATTATCTTTGACCAGCTTACGAAAAGACATGGGGTCATCTGGAGTCTGCTGCTTGCCAGCGGGTATCTTAAGGTGGAGGAAAAAACATTTTGCGAGGATACGGGAAGAACCGTTTACCACTTAAGGCTTACGAACCGCGAAGTAACGCTTATGTTTGAAAACATGATTAAGAACTGGTTTGCGGCTGATTCGGTTCCATATTCGGAATTTCAGCGGGCATTGTTAGCCGGTGACGTCGATTATATGAATGTTTATATGAATCAGGTGGCGGCACAGACCTTTAGTTTTTTTGATACAGGAAACGTACCTTCTGAAAATGTGAGTCCGGAACGATTCTATCATGGATTTGTCCTTGGGCTGATTGTAGAGCTTGCGGGGCGATACAGGATTACCTCGAATCGAGAAAGCGGCCTTGGGCGTTATGATGTAATGTTAGAGCCTCTAAAGCCCCATGATTTGGCTATGATTTTGGAATTTAAAGTGAGAAATCCTCGGAAAGAAAAGACATTGGAGGATACGCTTGCGGCAGCGCTGGCTCAGATTGGTAACAGAGGGTATGATACAGAGCTTACTTCCAGAGGGATTCTAAGGGAGAATATCCGGCATTATGGTTTTGCTTTTGAAGGGAAAACGGTATTAATTGGATAGAATGTAGACAGTTGGCATTGAAAAAATTGGATAGATAAGGTATTATGAACCCGTGGAGTAGCTGAATTTTAAGAGCAGAGAAAGGATGAAAAGGTATGCCAAGAGTAGGAATTGTGATGGGCAGCGACTCAGACCTTAAGGTTATGAGCAAGGCTGCAGCGATGCTGGAAAAATTAGGGATTGATTACGAGATGACGATTATCTCTGCCCACCGTGAGCCGGATATATTTTTCGAGTGGGCGAAGGCGGCAGAGGGAAAAGGGATGAAGGTGATTATCGCAGGCGCGGGTATGGCGGCGCATCTGCCGGGGATGTGCGCGGCGTTATTCCCCATGCCTGTGGTTGGCGTTCCCATGTCAGGCAAGAATCTGGGGGGAGAGGACGCCCTGTTTTCAATCGTGCAGATGCCGCCGGGAATTCCGGTTGCCACGGTTGCCATTGACGGAGGTATGAATGCGGCGATACTTGCCGCGAAGATTCTTGCAACGTCGGATGACGGGCTGTTGAACAAGCTTAAGGATTATTCCAGGGAGATGAAGGAGACGGTTCAGGCGAAGGCAGCGAGGTTAGATGAGATTGGGTATGAGGCGTATTTGGGATAGCTGATGATTTCATAATTCAAGAATAAGGAGACAAAAAGATATGGATTATAAGAACGCAGGAGTGGATATCGAAGCCGGATACAGATCAGTAGAATTAATGAAGAAGCACGTTAAGGAAACCATGCGGCCGGAGGTATTAGGCGGCCTTGGGGGATTTGCCGGCGCATTTGACCTAAGCGCAATCAAGAAGATGGACGAGCCGGTTCTCTTGTCGGGAACAGACGGGTGCGGAACTAAGGTAAAGCTTGCGTTTATCATGGATAAGCACGATACCATCGGTATCGACGCGGTTGCAATGTGCGTCAACGATATTGCCTGCTCAGGAGGCGAGCCATTATTCTTCCTGGATTACATTGCATGTGGGAAGAATTATCCGGAGAAGATTGCGTCAATCGTAAGCGGCGTGGCAGAAGGCTGCAAGCAGTCCGGATGCGCCCTGGTGGGCGGTGAGACGGCAGAGCATCCGGGGCTTATGCCGCAGGAGGAATATGACCTGGCAGGCTTTGCAGTCGGCGTTGCGGATAAGAAGGAGATTATTAACGGTGAAAATATCAGACCTGGGGACGTGCTGATTGGTATTGCGTCAAGCGGCGTCCACAGTAACGGCTTTTCCCTTGTGCGCCAGGTGTTTGAGATGACGAAGGAGTCGCTTAATACATATTATGAGGAATTAGGTAAGACGTTGGGAGAGGCGCTGCTTACGCCTACCAGAATCTATGTAAAGGCGTTAAAAAGCATCAAGGAGGGCGGCGTGAAGGTCAAGGGGTGCAGCCATATTACAGGCGGCGGCTTCTATGAGAATATTCCCAGGATGCTGCCGGAGGGCGTAAGGGCGGTTATTGAAAAAGACAGTTATGAAGTCCCTGCTGTTTTCAAACTTCTGGCAAAGAAGGGAGAGATTGCAGAGGAGATGATGTATAACACATTTAACATGGGTCTTGGAATGGTTATTGCCGTAGAGCCTGACGATGTGGAGAAGACGATAGAAGCAATCAAGGCGTCAGGCGAGCAGCCGTATGCAGTAGGCCGTATTGAAGCGGGAGAAAAGGGAGTAACGTTATGCTAGAGGTAGTGGTGCTTGTATCAGGAGGCGGAACCAACTTACAGGCGATTATTGACGCGGTTGAGGCAGGTACGATTACGAATACCCGAATCAGGGGTGTGATTAGCAATAATAAGAATGCTTATGCCCTAAAGCGGGCAGAAAAACACGGAATTGAAAACCTGTGTATCTCGCCTAAGGATTATGCGTCGAGAGAAGAATTCAACGTGAAGTTTATGGAGGCTGTGGATGGGTGGAGCCCTGACCTTATCGTTCTGGCTGGTTTCCTTGTTGTGATTCCTCCGGCTATGATTGAGAAATACAGGAATCGGATTATCAATATCCATCCTTCTCTGATTCCGTCTTTTTGCGGAACCGGCTTCTATGGGCTTAAGGTACATGAGGCGGCTCTTTCGCGAGGCGTTAAAGTGGTGGGCGCTACCGTCCATTTTGTAGACGAGGGGACGGACACAGGACCGATTATTCTTCAGAAGGCCGTGGAGGTAGAGGAAGGCGATACGCCGGAAATTCTGCAGAGGCGGGTGATGGAGGAGGCGGAGTGGAGGATTCTGCCAAGGGCCATTGATTTGATTGCCAACGGGAAAGTAGAAGTTCGGGATGGAAGGGCTGTCGTTTCTTCATAGCCGCCCTCTGTTTAAGCGTAGTATGTGATTATGTTGCTTTGGAAATGAATAAATAATTCTTAATAGATAGAATGGGGGAATCAGAAGATGAAAGTGTTGATTGTCGGCAGCGGCGGCAGAGAGCATGCCATTGCCTACTGTGTGGCAAAGAGTGAGAAGGTAGACAAGATTTACTGTACGCCGGGTAACGCGGGGATTGCCCAGTTTGCAGAGTGCGCCCCCATCGGCGCCATGGAATTTGATAAAATTATTGGATTTGCAAAGGAAAAGGGAGTAGACCTTGTAATCGTGGGCATGGATGACCCGTTAGTCGGCGGCCTGGTAGACGAGCTTACGGCAGCAGGCATCCGTACCTTTGGACCTCGGAAGAATGCGGCAATTTTGGAAGGCTCGAAAGCATTTTCCAAAGATTTGATGAAAAAGTACCAGATTCCCACGGCGGCATACGAGAATTTTACTGACGCCGACAAAGCGCTTGCATATCTTGAGACGGCAAAATTTCCGATTGTTCTCAAAGCCGACGGGCTGGCTCTTGGAAAGGGCGTTCTAATCTGCAATACCCTCGAAGAAGCGAAGGAGGGCGTCAGAACCATTATGCTGGATAAGAAATTCGGTGACGCGGGAAATGAGATGGTAATCGAGGAATTCATGACAGGACGCGAGGTGTCGGTATTGTCCTTTGTGGATGGCAATACCATCAAGACCATGACCTCGGCCCAGGACCACAAGCGCGCGGGGGACGGAGATACGGGACTGAATACCGGAGGCATGGGGACATTTTCGCCAAGTCCGTTCTATACGAAAGAGGTGGAGGACTTCTGTAACAAATATATTTACCAGGCTACTGTAAACGCCATGAAGGCAGAGGGAAGGCCGTTTAAGGGCGTAATCTTCTTTGGCCTGATGCTGACAGAAGAAGGGCCAAAGGTATTGGAGTACAATGCCAGGTTCGGAGATCCGGAGGCGCAGGTTGTCTTGCCGAGGATGAAGAACGACATTATCGAAGTGGTGGAGGCATGCATCGACGGAACGCTTGATCAGGTTGATTTGCAGTTTGAAGATAATGCCGCGGTGTGCGTGGTGCTTGCCAGTGAAGGTTATCCTGTGGCTTATGACAAGGGACTGCCTATCAGTGGTTTGGAGGAATTCAGGAACCATGAGGGATATTACTGCTTCCACGCAGGGACGAAATTTGACGGAGAACAGATTGTCACTAGCGGCGGGCGTGTGCTTGGCATTACGGCGAAGGGGAAGGATTTGAAGGAAGCCAGGGCCAACGCTTACGCGGCGACAGAGTGGGTGAAGTTCGACAACAAATATATGCGCCATGATATAGGAAAGGCCATTGACGAGGCATAAAAATATAGGGTTGTTGGGAAATGACAGGAAATCAGCCATAAGCCAACAACCCAATTTTTAATATATCCCCAGTTTATCAAGGTATTTATCAATCTTCTTCAAACGCTTTTCGATTCCGCTTACCTTATGGCTGATGGTGTCCAACAGAATCTCGGCGACAAACTGCGGCCCGATTAAGGAGTTAAAAAATGCGTTGCTGTCAACGGGAACGGTAATCAGCACGGTGGCATACTGTGCGAGGAGGGCGCTCGGCTTGTCCGTGATTACCACAATGCTTGCCCCTGCTTCCTTTGCCATCTCCGTAGTCACTCTGTCTAGGGAGGAGTACCTGGGAAAACTGAAAACAATCAGGCAGTCCTCCTTGGTGATGTTGCACATACAGTCAATGGGGCTTAAGGCAGCCGTGTTGGTGGAGGTCACATGAGGCAGGATATGCTTTAAGTACAAAAGAAAATAATCGCCAAGGCAGGCGTTGCCGCGGGAGGCGGCGATATACTTGCGTTTACCGGCGACAATAACGTCGGCGGCATCCTCGAAGGCGGCTAAGGTATTGGTGGTAAATAAGGTCTCAAGATTCTGAAGGGCGTTTTTAAAATGGCGGTTGATATAGTCCGAGTTCCGTTCAAGCTTCGCCCGTTTCGCCACACGTTGGGCAGGCACAGTGATGGTGCTGGATATACTTAAGACCTTATCCTGGTATTCCTTTCTCAGCATTTTCTGAAAATCCATAAATCCGCTAAAGCCTAAGGACCTGCTGAAACGGATGACAGAGGATTCGCTTACATTCAGTTTCAGGGCAATCTCGGTAGAAGTCATAAAACAGGCGTCGGCGGAATGGTCTAAAATATACTTGGCTATCATTTTCTGGGTCTTGGTCAGATTGGCATTATGAATCAATTCGCTCAGTTCGCTCATAGAGTACCTCCGAAGTTTTCATGATTTGGTAAATTTCATACTTTGATTTAAGCATGAATTACAGAAATATGCAAGAGAAATTGTAAATACAATTTAGCATTTTTGAAGATAGTTAAAAGAGTGTGTGAAAAAAATAACTTATGTTGAATATTCGACTGACTTGTGTTAATATGATTGAAAAGAAAAATGAATAATATTCTTCATTATTACATTAAAGTGAAAAATATTATTCTTATTGTGTACGGAGGTATGTGAACATGAAAGTTGGAAGCGTAAGGGAAATTAAAAACAATGAGTTCCGTGTGGGGATGATACCGGACAATGTGAAAAGCTATGTGAATGCAGGGCACGAGGTGTATATTGAGAAGGGCGCAGGCGCGGGTTCTGGATTTACGGACGAGGAATATATAGCGGCAGGCGCGACGATGCTTGACACGGCGAAGGAGGTTTGGGACACGGTAGAGATGATGGTCAAGGTAAAAGAGCCGTTACCGGAGGAGTATCCGCTTTTCCATGAAGGGCTGATTCTCTATACATATCTGCATCTTGCGGCAGATAAGCCCCAGACAGACGCCCTGCTTGCCGCAAAGGTGAAGGGTGTAGCCTATGAGACGCTGATGGATAGGAACGGATGTCTGCCCCTTCTTGCCCCTATGAGCCAGATTGCCGGACGTCTCAGTGTGCAGGAGGGCGCCAAGTACCTTGAGAAGATATATGGCGGGGAAGGCGTGCTGCTTGCGGGAGTGCCGGGAACGCCAAAGGCGAATGTGGTTATCCTTGGAGGCGGCTCTGTGGGTACGAATGCCTGCAAGATAGCCGTAGGAATGGGCGCCAATGTGACGATTCTGGATGTGAATCTCCAGAGGCTTGCGTATCTGGACGATATCTTTGGGGCGAGAATCCAGACTCTTGCCTCCAATGATGCGAATATCGAGAAGTCGGTGAAGGAGGCGGACCTTGTAATCGGTTCCGTACTGATTCCAGGAAAGGCTGCACCGAAGCTGTTTAAGAAGAAGTACCTAAAGGAGATGAAGCCGGGCGCGGTGTTCGTGGATGTTGCAGTTGACCAGGGTGGATGCGGCGAGACGACGCGGGTTACTTACCATGACGACCCGATCTATATTGAGGAGGGGGTTGTGCATTACTGTGTAGGCAATATGCCGGGCGCCGTTCCCAGGACGTCTACCATTGCGCTGACCAATGCGACGCTTAGCTACGGGCTTCAGATTGCGGGCAAGGGGCTTGAGCAGGCTTGCAGGGAGAATGAGGTAATCTATTCCGCGATTAATACCTATGACGGGAAGCTGACGTGTAAGAATGTGGCGGATAGTTTTGAGGGGTACGAGTATGTGGATGTGAGAAGTGTCGTAAAATAAAAGGGTTTGATAGTTTCATAGGGCATATCCGAAAAGATAGATTTTCGGATATGCCCTGAAATTTTATACTGTTATATGTTTATTTTTTTTGTAAAGATGATAAAATATAGACGAGTTGGAGGTGGTCTGCTTGTCTGTGATTTTCCATATAGACGTGAATTCAGCATATCTTAGCTGGACAGCAGTAGAAGAATTAAAGAACGGCAAAAAGAGGGATCTGCGGACAATTCCTGCCATTATCGGCGGCGACCAGAAGTCGAGGCACGGCGTTGTGCTGGCGAAATCCATTCCGGCGAAAAAGTACGGAATCCGTACAGGAGAACCGGTTGTGAATGCTTTCCGCAAATGTCCCAAACTTGTGATGGCCTCACCGGACCATAAGCTGTACAGCCAATACAGCAAACGGCTTATGGAATTCCTGCGAAGTTATACGCCTGTGATTGAACAGGTGAGCGTCGATGAATGTTATATGGATTTTACAGAGAATTTGAAGGATTACCATTCACCGGTAGAAGGGGCTATGGAGATTAAGAATGAGGTATACCGCAGATTCGGTTTTACGGTAAATGTGGGTATCTCTACTAATAAATTGTTGGCGAAGATGGCTTCAGATTTTGAGAAGCCTAATAAAGTACATACCTTGTTTCCGGAGGAAATACAGATAAAGATGTGGCCGCTGCCCGTATCAGAGCTTTATATGGCAGGCCACTCCAGTGTGGAGACATTGGGGAAGCTAGGGATATTCACTATTGGTGAGCTTGCCGTCATGGACCCGAAGCTTTTGGAGCTCCATCTTAAAAGCCACGGCAGGAGACTGTGGGAGTTTGCCAATGGCATCGGCGCTTCGGTGGTGGAGACAGAGCAGGCAGAGGCGAAAGGGATAGGTAATTCTGTTACGCTTTCTAAGGATGCCCTCACCGAGGAGGAGGCGAGGGAGGTGCTTAAAGGACTTGCCGCCAGCGTAGGCAGGAGGCTTCGCGCGGCAGGCCAGAAAGCGAAGATGCTGAGTGTGGAGATTAAGTATCATAATTTTGAGACTGCTTCCCATCAGAAGCAGCTTACGAGTGGGACGAATCAGGACGAGGAGATTTGCGGGGAGGCAGTTATGCTATTTCAGGAGTTGTGGAATGGGAAGCCAATCAGGCTGTTGGGAATTCGCAGTTCTAAGCTGGCGGAGGAGGGAGAGCCAGAGCAGCTCACGATTTTTGATCCGCAGTTTCAGTTTGACCCCATGAAGGAGAAGAAGAAAAGAATTAACCAGGCATTGGAGAAGGTTCGGAGGAAATATGGTGAGGGGATTGTCACCAGAGGGATAGAAATTGACTTGTAAGCTATCTACATTTATGTTATAGTATGCCTAGAACAAAAGAATCAGATATAGAAGAAAAGGTGATACCAATGCTGATAGAGATTGATTTTAACAGCGATGAAGCGCTCTACGTCCAGCTTCAGAACCAGATTATCATGGGAATAGCCATGAATCTGATTCAGGAGGGGGACTCCCTGCCGTCAGTCCGGCAGCTTGCAAATACAGTCGGAATCAACATGCACACTGTAAATAAAGCCTATGCCATCTTAAAGCAGGAGGGCTTTATTCAGCTTGACCGGAGAAAAGGCGCAGTTATAGCGATTGACATGGACAAAGCCAGGGCGCTCTTAGAGATGAAGTCTCAACTCCGCGTACTGCTGGCGAGGGGAAGGTGCAAGAACATTTCCAAAGAGGAGGTCCATGCACTGGTAGACGAGATATACGAGGAATATGGCGGACTGTAAAATCAAGAAGAAAGGAAAGGACATTCATGAATTATACGGAACAGGCGAATAAGGTGTTGAAGATAGCGAGGGACACGGCGAGGAGGCTTAACCATCCTTACGTGGGAACAGAGCATCTCCTCCTTGGACTTCGGGAGGAATATACCGGAGTTGCAGGGCAGGTACTCGGCATGAACGGGGTAGAGGAGGAAAGCATCCGCAAAGTGGTGGATGAGCTGGTATGTCCGGTGGGAGAAGCAGCTTTGGCGCATCATCCGGAAACCAGCCCGCGGCTTGAGTACATCCTGGAGGAAAGCAAGGCGGAGGCAGCCCATTTCCATTCAGACAAGATTGGGACAGAGCATATGCTTCTTGCCCTTCTGCGGGACCCAGACTGTGTGGCGACCCGTATCCTTCTGACATTGAATATTAATATGCAGAAGATATACCAGGATATTTTCTCCGTTCTGGGCGGCGATCCCAAGGAATATCAGGACGAGATGCTTCAGGGCGGCGTAAGGAAACGGGAAGGGATGCTTGAGCAGTTCGGTACCGACCTGACCGCGCAGGCAGAGGAAGGAAGGCTTGACCCTGTGATAGGGAGAGAGGCGGAGATTAACCGTCTCATACAGGTATTAAGCAGAAGGACGAAGAATAACCCTTGTCTGGTAGGTGAACCAGGCGTTGGAAAGACGGCTGTAATCGAAGGGCTTGCCTCTCGGATTGCCGCGGGAAATGTGCCGGAGGGGATGAAGGATAAGCGGATTCTGACCATGGATTTGGCGGGGATGATCGCAGGCTCCAAATACCGCGGCGAATTTGAAGAACGGATGAAGCGTCTCTTACAGGAGGTGAAGTCCTCCGGAAATGTCATCCTGTTTCTGGACGAGGTGCATACCATTATCGGCGCAGGAGGCGCGGAAGGCGCCATCAATGCGTCTAACATCATGAAGCCCTCCCTGGCAAGGGGCGAGGTGCAGTTAATCGGCGCCACTACGATTACGGAATACCGCAAATATCTGGAAAAGGATGCGGCTCTGGAGAGGAGGTTTCAGCCTGTCACAGTCGAAGAACCTACCGAGGAGCATTGCCTTGACATACTCAAAGGGCTTAAGAAGCGTTATGAGGACCATCATCATGTAGAGATTGAGGAGGAGGCGCTTAAGGCCGCCGTAAAGCTTGCCAGCCGGTATGTGAATGACCGTTTTTTGCCGGATAAGGCCATTGACGTGCTGGATGAGACATGCTCCAAGGTAAGCCTTAGAGGATTTAAGATTCCGGATAATATTGTGGAGATGGAGACAGAGCTTGAGAAACTGACTGAGGCGTTGGAGAGAGCAATCCGCAGCGGGGATATACCGGAGGCATCGCGGATACACAAAGAGCAGGAGGCAGCGGAGAAGAAGCTTTCACAGGTAAGGAAGCGCTTTAATAAGAAGAACCAGGAGCGTCAGCTTGCCGTGACAGAGGAGGATATTGCCGAGGTTGTGTCCCAATGGACGAAGATTCCGGTACAGAGGCTTGCAGAGACGGAAGGGGCGAGGCTCAATCGGCTTGAAAAGGTGCTGCATCAGCGGGTGATCGGCCAGGACGAGGCGGTAACCGCGGTGGCAAAGGCGATCAAGAGGGGGAGGGTAGGACTGAAAGACCCGAAACGCCCCATTGGTTCTTTCCTGTTCCTGGGTCCAACCGGTGTTGGAAAGACGGAGTTATCCAAGGCGCTGGCAGAGGCCCTTTTTGGAAATGAGGAATCCATGATACGGGTTGACATGTCGGAATACATGGAGAAGCACAGCGTTGCCAAGATGATAGGGGCGCCTCCGGGATACATCGGCCATGACGACGGAGGCCAGCTAAGTGAACGGGTAAGGCGCAGACCCTATTCTGTGATTCTGTTTGACGAGATTGAGAAGGCTCATCCGGATGTATTCAATATCCTGCTGCAAGTGCTGGACGACGGGCATATCACGGATTCCCAGGGGCGGAAGGTGGATTTTCGCAATACGGTTATTATTATGACCAGCAATGCAGGGGCGCAGACGATTATAGACCCTAAGAAACTGGGCTTCAACGTCAAGGAGGACGCGGCAGGGGACTACAAGCGGATGAAGGGCAATGTCATGAAGGAGATTAAGCTAATCTTCAGGCCGGAATTTTTGAACCGGATTGATGAGATTCTGGTGTTCCATCCGCTGAATTCAGACCAGATGAAAAAGATTGTAGGACTCTTGTGTAAGGAATTTGCAGCGCGGGCAGAAGAACAGCTCGGAATCCGCCTTAATATCCGCGATTCTGTGAAGAAGCATATCGTAGAGACTGGGACAGACCAGAAGTACGGCGCACGTCCCTTAAGGCGCGCGGTTCAGAATCAGTTGGAGGACGGACTGGCAGAGGCAATCCTTTGCGGAGAGGTTGTAAGGGATTCAGAGGTCGTGGTCGGACTGTCTAAAAAAGAAATAAAATTTATACCAAAGACTACAAATTCGGACGAAATTGAGATATAATAGGGGTACAAAAGAAGAACCTCAGGAGGAGAGATCAATATGGCAGCAGTAAAAGAATTGTTAAAGACTGAAGAAGACGGAACCCTTAGCTTCGGAGACTATACGCTGGCAAGCAAGACGAAGCTTGACGGATATGAGTTTCAGGGCGATATATACAAGGTTAAGACTTTTGCTGAGATTACAAAGTTAGAAAAGAACGGTATGTTTGTATATGAGTCGGTGCCGGGGACGGCTGTGGAGAACTTTCAGGCAGATGAGGATACGGTTTCTTTTCAGGTGTCCGGTATGAAGGACGCACAGTTTACATTAGAGCTTGGGGCAGACAGCGAATACGAGGTATACATGGACGGAGAAAACGTTGGGGTTATGAAGACGAACTTAAGCGGGAAGTTAAGTGTCAGCGCGGAACTTGAACCGGATCGAAGCGTGGCAGTTAAGGTGGTCAGAAAGTAGTAAGTATTGAGAAAAATGAAAACAAATTGGGGCTGCGTAAGCGGCCCCTTTTTAAGCGTATGGAGGAGAGCAGATATGGCAAAAGCAAAAAGAAGCGTGTATTTCTGCCAGAATTGCGGACACGAGGAGTCGAAGTGGCTTGGACAGTGTCCGGCGTGTAAGGAATGGAATACATTTGTTGAGGAAAAGGTAACGCCTGCGGCGGTAAAGGCGGTAAAAGCGGCAAAAGAGCGTGGGGAAGCCCAGATTGTAACCTTATCAAGCATTGAGACAGACGAAGAAGACCGCATGAAGACCGGTATCGAGGAATTGGACCAGGTTTTGGGCGGGGGGATTGTAAAAGGTTCTCTGGTATTGGTTGGAGGAGATCCCGGAATCGGTAAATCTACCCTGCTATTGCAGGTCTGCCAGCGTCTTTCGGCGGCAGGGAGGAAGCTGCTCTACATATCCGGAGAGGAGTCGTTAAAGCAGATTAAGCTGCGGGCAAACAGGATGGGAGAGTTTACGGAAAACCTCTACCTTCTGTGTGAGACCAGCCTTGATATGATACGGGGAATCATTGAGCAGCAGAAGCCGGATATGGTGGTTATCGATTCCATCCAGACCATGTATAACGAAGAAGTAGGCTCTGCGCCTGGAAGCGTTTCACAGGTGCGGGAGTCCACCAATATTTTCATGCAGCTTGCGAAAGGCTTGAATATCTCCATCTTTATTGTGGGGCATGTGACAAAAGAAGGAACGGTTGCAGGGCCGAGAGTGCTTGAACATATGGTGGATACGGTCCTGTATTTTGAGGGGGACCGTCATGCCTCTTACCGGATTCTCAGGGGCGTGAAGAACCGTTTTGGCTCTACCAATGAAATCGGTGTTTTCGAGATGCGAAAAGAAGGGCTTACAGAGGTTAAGAACCCCTCTGAGTTCATGTTAAGCGGAAAGCCCAAGCACGCGTCCGGCTCTGTGGTCGCCTGTGCCATGGAAGGAACCAGGCCAATGCTGATGGAGATTCAGGCATTGGTGTGTAAGACGAATTTTGGAATGCCCAGAAGGACGGCGGCGGGGTTAGATTATAATAGAGTCAATCTTCTGATGGCGGTACTGGAAAAAAGGCTTGGCCTGCCTCTGTCCGGTTATGACGCCTATGTAAATATTGCCGGAGGAATCCGGTTAAACGAACCGGCGGCAGACTTAGGAATCGTGCTGGCCATTGCCTCAAGCTACAAGAACCGTCCCATTGCGGAGGATGTAATCGTATTCGGGGAAGTGGGATTAAGCGGGGAGGTGAGGGCCGTCTCTATGCCTGAGCAAAGGGTGGCTGAGGCGAAGAAGCTTGGCTTTACCACCTGTGTGATTCCGCAGGTGTCCGTGAAAACGGTAGGGAAGGTGGACGGAGTAAAGGTAATCGGCGTAAAGAGCGTGGGGGAGGCAATCAGCGTCGGACTGTAATTAAGGAGAGATAAGGATTATGATACACATAGCAATCTGTGACGATGAACGCACGCTGGTGGATTCCTTAAAGGAGTTAATTAGACAATACGGGCTGGAAAAAAGCGTGGAGATTAAGATTACGATTTATTACGACGGACTTGAACTGATTGAGAAATACGACACCACTATCGACCTGATTTTCCTGGATATTCAGATGAAGCTCTTAGACGGGCTGCGGGCGGCAAAGCGGCTGCGCGAGCTGGACGCGGGGGTGGGTATTATTTTCCTTACCACCTTAACCCAGTATGGCCTGGAGGGGTACAAGTACCAGGCGTTGGACTATATTATCAAGCCCTTGAAATACGCCCGCCTGAAATCAGAGCTTGACAGGTTCCTCTCCCGCCGAAAGAAGGAGGAAAGCCCGTTTATCGTTGTAAATAATGACTCAGGAAAATATAAAATCCTGCTTGACAGCCTCCGGTATGTGGAGACGTTTAACAGGAATCTGTTGTTCCATTCCGAGCAGGAAAATATTATCTGCTACAAGAGTATGAAGGAGGTGGCAAAGGAATTGGCGCCCCATGGCTTTGTGCGGTGTCACAGCGGATGTCTGGTGAATCTGGCCTATGTGAAGGGTGTCAAAAAATTGGAGATTTCTCTGATAACGGGGGAGACGCTGGCCATCAGCCAGCCAAAGCGAAAGGAATTCATGGAGAAACTGACGGAATACTGGGGTGACAGGCTATGATAAGATTACTGGATTTGATTTCTTTTCTCTTACTGTGGGGAAATGCGATGGTCATTTTCCTGATGCTTCGTACTTTTCTGCCTATGAGGAAGCCGTTTATATTGGAGGTTGGGGCGTTTCTTGTCTGCCCCTTTCTTTTTAATGTGGTGGTATATTCCAACGATCTTGTGGGGCTTCTATGGCCGCTTCTTGGATTTATCCTGTATCTTGTGCTGTTTTATAAGGGAGGCTGGATGGAAAAGCTGACGGCTGTGATGGTATTCTATCCGGCTGTGATAGCCGTGAATTATCTCATGGAGGATACAGGGTTAAGGCTGTTTTTCTGGTTGACGGATGCACCGGATTCTGCCTATGACGGATGGACCAGAGAAACCTGGCTTGTAAGTACCTTTGTCCACGCCTGCTTTCTCCTTTTAAGGATGCTGTTCTGGCTGGCTGCGTCAATCGTTTTGCGGAAATATCTGCTGCAGATTATGAAGAAGCTCACCCTGCGGATGTGGATGCTCGTGGATATTCTGCTGCTTGCGCCTATGGTATCTATTTTCACGATTATTTATTTTATGCCGGAGGAGATGGCTATCGTATATCCCATCTGCGGGGCTTCGATATTTTCCAGTTTTGGAGGCATTTACCTGGCGGCTTATATCAGCAATTCCCTGAAAACCGAATACGGCGCCAGGGAGTTGGAAATGAAGCTTGCTTACCTGCACGATAAAGTCAGCGAAGAAGAACGGGTGCGCAGTATTTATCATGATATGAAGAACCACCTGCTTGTGCTAAAGGCACAGGAGGGCCATTCCAAGGAGGTGGGGGCGTCCATAGAGAAGCTTAAGGAGGAAATCGAGGATTATGAAGCCTACTATCATACAGGAAATGATTTCCTGGACATCATTATCCGAGATAAGATGAAAAAGGCAAGGGAGAAGCAGATTGATTTTCAGGCGGTTATCCGTTTTGAGGCGGGGGATTTTATAGAGCCTCTGGATATCAGCGCCATTTTTGGAAATGCTCTGGACAATGCGATTGAAGCCAGTGAGAAGCTTTCCGAGAGTATGCGTCTGATTACGGCAAAGGCGTCCAGAATTCACGATATGCTGGTGGTGGCTGTGGAGAATAATATGCAGATAGAGCTGCCCCAAGACCGAAGGACCAGCAAGGAGGACACCTTCCTTCATGGGTTCGGGCTGTCCAATATTGAGAAGGCGGTAGAAAAATACGACGGCCAGTGTACGGTAAAGGCAGAGAAAGGGAAATTTGTGCTTAAGGTTATGATTCCGATTCCAGAGTAAATCGGTTTACATCATAGATTTTACCTCGTAGATATTAGTTTAATCATTTCATGTGGCTGAAATCTGCAAAATAACGTAGGATATTTTCATAACAAATCATACCCTTCAGGTATAGAAAAGAGGAAGCTGTTATGAGTATTTTAAGCACAACAAATCTTACGAAGCAATACGGAAAAGAACCCAATATCGTAAACGCCCTAAACGGCGTCGATATTTCCATAGAGCAGGGAGAATTCGTGGCGATTATCGGAACCTCCGGAAGCGGAAAATCGACTCTGCTCAACATGCTTGGGGGCCTGGACCGCCCTACTTCTGGAAGCGTGCGGGTGGACAATTTTGAACTTGGGAAGCTAAACGACGAAGATTTGACGGTTTTTCGCCGCCAACGTATTGGATTCATTTTCCAGAACTATAATCTGGTTCCGGTCTTAAACGTATATGAAAACATCACCATGCCAATCCGCCTTGACGGCAAGAAGCCGGACAGGAAATTTATTCAGGAGATTATCTCCCTGCTTGGTCTTGATGAAAAAATCTACAACATGCCAAATACCCTGTCCGGCGGGCAGCAGCAGAGAGTGGCGATTGCGCGGGCTCTGGCAGGGAAGCCTGCGATTGTCCTGGCAGACGAGCCGACGGGAAATTTAGACAGCCGCACCAGCGACGAGGTGATTGAGCTTTTAAAGGTTACAAGCAGGAAATACAGCCAGACAATCGTTATGATTACCCATAATCCGGAGATTGCAGCCCAGGCAGACCGCTGTATCCGGATTGAGGACGGCAGGATTTGCGAGTAAGGCGGTGGGGAATATGAAAAAGACAGCAAATGAGCAGCAGGGAATGGTAGGAATACTGACGATACGATGCCTTAAAAAGAATCGGGGCAGGAATCTGGTGGCAATACTGGCGGTTATCATGACGACGATGATGTTTACCACATTGTTTACGCTGACCCAGAGTTTGGGAAAGACTATGACGGAAATGTTTCTGCACCAGTCCGGCACCAGCGCGCATGCGACGTGTAAAGACATTACGGAAGCCCAGATAGAAAAACTCGCGGCTCATCCGGACGTGAAGAAATGTGGAAGGAGTATCGTGGCAGGGGTGGCCGAGAATCAGAGCCTTGCAGGACGGCAGGTGGAGATTCGCTATGCAGACGAGCAGTACGCAAAGGACGATTTCGCTTATCCGGTTACAGGAAGGATGCCGCAAAACAGCGGGGAGATTGCACTTGATACTTTGGTTCTTGAAAGGCTTGGGGTTGGCTGTGAGCTTGGAGAACAGGTGAACCTTACATGGAAGAAGGATATTAGGTCAGATGAATTGACAGAGAGCACCTTTACCCTCTGCGGATTCTGGGAGGGGAATCTGTCAGTCTATGCAAGTATGGCGTGGGTCAGTGAGGAGTTCGCCCTAAATGCCTGCGGCGGCGCGCAAAAACCCAAGGACGGCCAGGTATGCGGTATGCGTATGGTTGGTATTTCCTTCAGTGATACGAAAAATATTGAGGAAAAGACAGCAAAGGTTCTTTCAGACTGCGGGCTTAACGAACTTGAGTTTAGCACGAATCTGGCATACTCCGATGAGGTACAGGAGAGTATTTTCACGGAAAATCTATCTATGTACGGTGGGATGGCGCTTGTATTTATTGCCGGCTATCTGATTATCTTCAATATATTCCAGATATCGGTTGCCTCGGATATTCAGTTTTATGGAAAGCTAAAGACTCTGGGTATGACAAGAAAACAGCTTCGCAGGATGATACTCGGACAGGGGTGTCTGGTGTCAATGGCAGGGATTCCGGCAGGTCTGGTGCTTGGATATCTTCTTGGAATCGTACTGTTGCCGGTGTTAGTTTCCAGTCCAGGGACAGATGCGTTGGTTTCCGTAAATCCAATCATTTTTATTGGTTCGGCCTTGTTTGCATTGGCGACTGTGCTGTTTTCCTGCCTGTTGCCGGCGCGGGCGGCGGGAGGGGTTTCCCCTGTGGAAGCTCTCCGGTATACGGATGCGGACGGTGGCTCTAAGAGAAAGAGCAGAAAGGGTGAAAACGGCGCGTCTCTTTCGGGGATGGCCTGGGCAAATCTGTGGCGCAACCGGAAGCGGACGGTTCTGGTGGTAGGCTCGTTGACCCTTGGGATGGTTCTGATGAGTTTCTTCTATGCAAAAAATGCAAGTTTTGATATGGAGAAGTATCTGATTGAACTTGCCGTGGCAGATTTTCAGATTGACGATGCGACAAATGAACGTGCCGGCGGTTATGACCCCACAAGCCGTACGATAGATGCAGGCCTGATTACGGATATTTCTAAGCTCAATGGGCTTGAGGAAACCGGACGTTTGTACAGCCGTGAAATCAGTATGCCTGTAAGCGCTCAGGCATGTGAGAATTTCAAGGGGTTTTACACAGAGGAAACTTTGGAGGATTTTGCCTCCTATGACCCTACATTTTCGGAATGGAAGAAGAAATATGACGATATGCTCTTAGGCGGCGAGGCTGTCCACACGGTCTACGGGGCTGACGGGCTGATTCTTGAGGCGGCTGCCGGTAAGCAGTATGTGATGGCGGGAGAATTTGACGCCGAGAAATTTGCCGGCGGAGATTATGTACTTGCCATTGGGCCGTCGGCAAAAGGCGAAAAAACCCTTCCCACCTATTCTGTGGGAGAAAAGCTTCAGATAGAAGGCAGGGAATTTACGGTCATGGCAGTATTGCTTCCGTTAAGCCCGATGGTAGAGGGGACCAGGGCAGTTTTCGATATCCCGTTGGTGATTCCGGCGGATACATTTACCCAGTTGTGGCAGGAAAGCAATCTGAGAAAATTCTATTTTAATGTAGCAGACGGCCAGAGAGAAAACGCATCCAGGCTTCTGAAAGAATATCAGCAGACAAAAGCGGCAGGGATGAACATTGTCTCAAGGGAATCCATTGAAGAACAGTACGAGGCGGAAACCCGTTCCTCTGCCGTGACGGGGTACGCCATCAGTGTGGTAATCGCGTTGGTGGGAATATTGAACTTCATCAACAGCATGGTTACGGCGATTATTTCCAGAAAGAAGGAATTTGCCATGATTCAGAGTGTGGGGATGACGAAACGGCAGCTTCGCAGGATGCTGACCTTTGAAGGGCTTTATTATGCAGGGATGACGCTGGCGGTTTCTTACGCTTTGGGCGTGGCTGTGGTCGGCGTGCTTGTGCGCTCTATGGTGGCTGACGGGTATTCTATGTTTCGGTTTACCTTGCTGCCGCTGTTTGGATGTACACCGATTCTGCTGGCGCTTGCAGTCCTGATTCCATATATCTGTTTTAAGAATCTTGAGAAACAGAGTGTGGTGGAACGGCTGCGGATGGCAGATTAATGTCACTCTTTGGAAAAATTTGGAAAAAGGCTTGACATATATAGCAGAAAGAAGTATCAAGATAGAAGGAGATGGTAAACGGAAATCGAAAGAGTTTTGGAGGAGTAGATTGTTATGGAGATGGTTCTCAGACTTAGGATGCCAGGTGTGAGTTCTGTACACTGTGAGCGGGTTGCCAGAGCAAGCCTGCTCATTGTGCTGTCAGGGATTTTGTATTGCTGTATCAGGATGTATGGGGGAGATGTAAGAATAATCTCAGAGGATGCTGCGGTATACAGCAAGGCGATGATGGAAAAAGAATACATTTGTGGAAATGTGGCGGGAGTATCCATGGGGGTGTGTGGACAGGAGATAAAGAACACAGCAGGACAGAGGATAGAGGAATACCGGCAGAGCGTCGGAATTGTGGGGCGGGTGGAATATTCAGGGCAAATGAAAGAGGCGGATACAGAGGAGGAAGGAGTAGCATCATGGAGCTTTGGCAGGATGGAGAATATATGGCCATCAGAGAATTCCGGTGATACAGGGATAGCAGAGCCGGAGGATTCTTTGGAGAATGATTTTCAGAAGCCCGGAGGTTTTTCGGGAATTTTGGAGGATAATGATAATGTTGATTTGCCTCCAATTCAGGATGACGAGGAGGTCACGGATAAAGTTGACGAAATCAGGGAGATTGGCGGGTTCTTTGTGGATGCTCAGGGATATATTGTCGGAATTACGGATTCTCTTGTATTAGTGGATGGGATTTTAGCGATTGCATCAGACGCGGAATGTGTCGGAATCAAGGCAGATGCATTTTGCGGTGTGGAGGAAGATGTGTTTGAAATCTATATTCCGACAAATATATGCGAGATTGAATTGGGGGCTTTTGACGGCTTCGCCAATCTGATGTACATTGAAGTGGCAGACGGGAATCCGTATTATGAGAGTATAGACGGGATTCTTTACTCAAAATCTGGGGAAGAAATCGCATATCCCGCAGGCAGATAAAAATATTTAAAAAAGTTTAAAATAGTTGTTGACAAGATATGACAAATATGGTAATCTAATTGAGCTGTCAGGTGAGCAAAGAAATACAAAAAACGACAGCAAAATAAAGTTTGAAAAAACTTGAAAAAAGTTGTTGACAAGCGACGAAAGATGTGATAATCTAATATAGCTGTCGCAA